>NZ_JBEXJI010000001.1:787783-910044 GCF_040609015.1 Nocardia sp. NPDC004860
CACAGCAGCCCGGCGACACAGCAGCCCGGCGACACAGCAGCCCGGCGACACAGCAGCCCGGCGACACAGCAGCCCGGCGACACAGCAGCCCGGCGACGCGGGGAGGCCGCGTCGCCGGGCACGGGGTCGAGGGTCTGCGACCGTAGCGATCAGGCGGTGCGGCGGACGCGGGCGCGCAAGCGGGTCAGCGGCGAGGGCTGAGCCAGAGCGCGGGCCGGTTCGGCGACCGGCTCCCGGACAGCCGGTGCCGGATAGGCGGTGCCGGCGGGCGCGCCGACCCGGCCGGCCACGGTGCGCGGCTCGACCAGGCGGCCGAGGGCGCGGAAGTCCCAGCCCGCTGCCAGCCAGGGCTCGGGGTCGAGGGTATTGCGGGCGTCGATGATGACCCGGCCGCGGGCGACCGTGCGCAGGAAACCAGGATCCAGTTCCCCGAATTCACGCCACTCGGTCAGGTGCAGGACCACATCCGCCTCGTGCAGGGCGGCCGCCGGGGTGGCGGCGAACACCAGCTGCGGGGCGACGGCGCGCGCCGGACCCGTTGCGGCGGGGTCGAATACGGTCACCTCGACCCCGGCCGCGTGCAGCTGCTGCGCGACATCGAGGGCGGGTGAATCGCGGACGTCGTCGGAGAGCGGCTTGAACGCCGCACCCAGCACACCGACCCGGCCGCGCGAGCGGTGACCGCCCAGCAGCTCCAAGGTCTCCCGCACCACGCGCTCGCGGCGGCGCAGGTTGACCGCGTCGATGTCGCGCAGGAAGTCGACCGACTCCCCCGCACCGAGTTCGGTGGCGCGGGCGATCAGGGCGCGCACGTCCTTCGGCAGGCAGCCGCCGCCGTAGCCGAGGCCCGCGCCCAGGAACTTGCGGCCGATCCGGTCGTCATGGCCCAGCGCATCGGCCAGCAGGGTCACGTCCGCGCCGGTGAGGTCGCACAGCTCGGCCATGGCATTGATGAACGAGATCTTGGTCGCCAGAAAGGCATTCGCGGAGACCTTGATCAGCTCGGCGGTCGGCAGGTTGGTGATCACCACCGGCGAGCCCGCGGCGATGGGCGTGGCGTACACCTGCCGCAGCGCCCATTCCGCGTCCGGCGTGGTGACACCGAAGACCAACCGGTTCGGGTGCAGCGTGTCGTAGACCGCGTGCCCCTCGCGCAGGAACTCCGGGTTCCACGCCAGATCGACCGAAATCCCTTCCGGCGCAAGTTCGGCGATGCGGGCGGTGAGCGCCTCGGCGGTGCCCACCGGCACGGTGGACTTGCCGACGATCAGGCAATTGCGGGTCAGGTGCGGCACCAGCCCGTCCAGCGCGCCGTAGAGCTGCGACAGGTCGGCGGCCCCGTTCACCCCGGGCGGCGTTCCGACACAGAGGAAGTGGACGTCGGCGAACTCGGCGGCCTCGACCAGCGAGGTGCCGAAACGCAGCCGCCCGCCCGCCACGTGCCCGGCCAGCAGTTCCGGCAGCCCGGGTTCGTGGAAGGGCACGCGCCCGGCGGACAGCGCCGCGGCCTTGGCCGGGTTGTTGTCCACCCCGAGCACGTCGAAGCCGAGTTCGGCCATGCCCGCGGCATGGGTGGCGCCCAGGTATCCGGTGCCGATAACGGAGATGCGGAGCATCAGGATGCCTCCTTGGTGGCCGGGAACTCGCCCCGCGTGGAATCGGACTGCAGAGTCGAATCCGCCTGCAGGCGTTCCGCGATCACCTCGCGGTAGTGACGGATGAGCAGATCGTTGACGGCCGTCCAGGACCGGTCGCGCACACTGCGCACCGCGGTCTGCGCGGTCTGCTCGCGCAGCCGCGGGTCCTCGACCAGGCGGCGCACCAGTTCGGTCATCGCCTCGGCGTCGCCGGGTGGATAGAGGAAACCCGCGCCGGGCGTGACCACGTCGATCGGGCCGCCCGACTTGGGCGCGACCACCGGCACACCGGAGGCCAGCGCCTCCTGCGCTGCCTGGCAATAGGTTTCGTGGCGGCCGGTGTGCACGAACACATCCAGCGACGCGTAGGCCGCCGCGAGTTCCTCACCGTGCAGCACGCCGAGGAACTCCGCGTCCGGCAACAGCTTCCGCAGCCGCTTCTCCTCGGGGCCGCCGCCCACCACGACCAGCCGGACGCCCGGCAGCGGCCGCAGTGCGGCGAGCAGTTCGAGCTCCTTCTCCGGCGCGAGGCGCCCGATATAGCCGACCAGCGCTTCGCCTTTGGGGGCCAGGCGCTTTCGCAGTTCCGCCGACCGCCGGAACGGGCCGAACTGCTGCAGGTCGACCCCGCGCGGCCAGCGGCCCAGTCCCGGAATGCCCATCAGCTCCAGCTGGCGCAGGCTGGCGGTGGAGGGCGCGAGGGTGCGGTCCACCCGCAGGTGGATGCGCCGGGTCAGCGCGGTCATGGCGCGGACGCCGCCGGGCAGGTCGTAGCGCAGCGCGAAACCCACCAGATCGGTCTGATAGATGGCGACGGTCGGAATCCCGAGCTCGTTCGCGACCTTGGCCGCCTGATAGCCGAGCGTCGCCGGCGAGGCGATATGCACGACATCGGGCCGGAATTCGCGCATGATCTTGCGCAGCCGGCGGCGGGTCTCCAGCCCGATCCGGAAATCCCGGTAGAAGGGCAGCCGGGCCCCGCGCACCACGTGCACGCGGAACCCGGCGTACTTGCCGGGGCCGGTCGGGGCCACCAGCGTGGCCTCGTGACCCTTGGCGGCCAGGTGATCCAGCACCCGGCGCACGGAGTTGGTGACGCCGTTGACCTGGGGAAGAAAGGACTCGGCGACGACCAGCACCCGCAGGCGGGCGCTTTTCCGGATATGGGGACTACTCGGTATGCTCGGGTTCCGCGGCGCGGAATCCCTTGCCTGCTCGCGGATTCGCATCGTTCCCCTCCGGTTCGGTGCTGCTCCTGACGCCACGGTAGGAAGCGGCCCGCAACGCCAGACCCCCTCCGCGTTGACGGCACGTGAACCGTGCACGTCGATCAAGTCGGCCAGTTCACCGGGGCTTCGCCGAACGGCTATCGAGACTCGAGGTTTGCCGGTTCGCGCAGCTCCGCGAGCCGGCTCAGGGTGCGGTAGAGATCGGGGACGCGCTCGATCGCCACCCTCACCCCATTGCCGGCACCGCCCAGCTCCGCCAGCGGCACGTCGGCGAAGATCGACAGTTCCAGGTCGGCGTCGTAGAGCACGTCGACCAGATTCACGAAGCGCATCACCCAGTCCGGCGGGACCGTGCCCACGGGCGGCACCGCGCACACCACCCAGCGGCGGACCTCACGGGTGAGCTCCAGGAAATCGGCCGCCGACACCGGGATACCGCACAGCTCCGCGAAATCGACGGTGAGCTCCCCGTTTTCCAGCGCGCGGGCGTGCAGCCGCCGATGCGCGACGGGCAGATCGACCGCGCCGATCGCCGGGCAGGCCCCGACCACGTAGTGCCCGGCGGCGAAGCCGGTGCGCCGACCCCCGAGCATGCGGTAGTCCTGCGGCCCGTCCACCGCCACCACGTCCAGGTGCTCGAGGATCCGCTCGATGGTCGGCACGAACATGCCGTGCATGAGGGGGTTGGGCAGCAGGTCCTGCGGCGGATAGTTCGAAGTCACCACGAGGGTGATGCGCCGGGCGAACAGCGTGTCCAGCAGTCGTGTCACGAGCCGGGCATCGCCCGAGTCGTGCACATGGAATTCGTCGAAGCAGATCAGATCCGCGTCGCCGAGCAGCGCGTCCACCGAGGCGTCGATATTCCCGTACTCGTGGATTCCGGCATTCAACTGCGCGAAGAATGCGTGAAAGTGGTAGCGCCGCTTGCGATTCGAGGGCACGGATGCGAAGAAGCGGTTCATGAGCATGGTCTTGCCGCGCCCCGGACCGCCGTACAGGTACAGCCCGCGCGGCCGCCGCCACCTCCGGCCCACCCGCGCGGCAATCGCGGCCAGTTGCTCGGCGGCCTGACGTTGATCGGCATCGAGCACGATCTCCGGCGCTTCCATGACACCTCCCTGTATCCTCTACTTCCGTAGAGCTTCCTCTATAGTTGTAGAGGATCACGGAGCCGCAGAGGAGCAAAGGTGACCACCTCCACACCCGACCGGCGCACCCTCATCGTGGACAGCGCCATCGATCTCATTGCCACCCAAGGACTCCGGGCACTCACCCACCGCGCCCTGGACACCGCGCTGGAACTCCCCGCAGGATCGACGTCCTACTACTTCCGCACCAAACGAGCCCTCCTGGAGGGCATCGTGGACCGCATCACCACCCGCTCCCGCACCGACTTCGCGGCCGGGCAAGCGGACCTGGCGGCGCCGACGGGAGTACCCGGAACCCTCGCGCACAGCGCCCTGGACCGGCTCGCGGCAGGCATCGCGGGTTGGCTGGATCGCCTACTCGCGCAACGCCGCAACCATCTGATCGCCCGGCACGCCCTCATCATCGAACTGCTCGGCGATGCCGACATGCACGACAAACTCGCGAGCTCGCTCTTCTCGCACCGGCATGCCACCACCCTGTTCGAAACCCTCGGCGCATCCGACCCGGCCACTGCCGCAGCCGATTTCATCGCCGTCCTCGAGGGCCTGGTCTTCGACCGCTTCGCCGGCGCTCGCACCGGTCTCGCGCCGGGCACCGCGAAAAGCGTGAATCAGCTGGCCGCCGTATTGTCCGCCCAGTTCAGGGCCATCAGCTAGCGCGGTAGCGGATATCCCAGATGCGCATATTCGGCCACGGCGGCTGCTTGACCAGGGCCAAGGTGCCGAGGGTCGCGGCGATCAGGCCGGTGAGGACACCGAGGGTCGCGATCCGGGAGTCGTCCTCGGCCGCCTCCCACTTGACCTCACCGTTGCGGATGACGAATATGCCGATCGGCCTCGACCCGCGCCAGCCACTCACGGCCGCGACCGTAATGATCGTGGTCCCATCGGAGGTCTCGTACGGTTCCCCGTACACCGGCGTGCTCCCCATCGCCGGCAGCTCGTTCAGCCGTTCTCGCAAGGTCATCGCGATCCCTTTCCCCACAGATGAATTGCGCCCCAATCTACGCCGCCACCGGTAACAACCACCGAACCTTACGCGGGCGCGAATACGGTCGGTCTGTCGCTGTTTCCGCGCGCTCGGCTCGCGGATCAGCCGCACCGTTTGGCCTCGGAGGTGCTCTCGTTCAGCAATGAGTCCAGTGCCCGCGCGGTATCGGTGCCCGGCGCCGGGGTGTAGGCGACGAGGGCCCGTACCCCGGGATCGGCCGGAATCTCGAGCAGTTCGTAATCCAGGTGCAGGTCGCCGACGAGGGGGTGGTGAACGACGTAGCGGCCGTACTGAAAGTCGCTGACCTCGTGCGTGTCCCAGTACTCCCGGAACTCGGGACTGCGTTCGTTCATGTGGCGCAACATGGCCCGCAGTTCCGGGTCGTCGGGCCGATGGCCGGCCTGCAGCCGCATATCCGCGGCGATGTGGCCCGCGACCAGCGCCACATCGGCCATGATGGCCCGGATGTGCGGGTCGAAGAAGACCAGATGCATCCACGTGCGTTCGGATTCGGGCAGTTCCGCGAAATCGATGCCGAATACCGCCACCGCGGCGGCGTTCCACCCCAGGATGTCGGTCCGATGCCCGACGATATACGCGGGTGCGCGGGTCATGGAATCGAGCAATTGCTGCAGTCCGGGGCGCAGCGGTTCGCCCGCCCGGGAGAGCGAACGCGGTGGGCGTGCCAGATTGCGCAGGTGCCGTCGCTCGTCCTCGCTCAGCAGCAGCGCGGTGGCGATGGCGTCGACGATCCCCTCCGAAACCGCCTCGGCCCGCCCCTGTTCCAGCCGCACGTAGTACTCGACACTCACCCCGGCCAGATGCGCGACCTCCTCGCGCCGCAACCCGGGCACCCGCCGCCGCCCCCACACCGGCAAGCCGATGTCCTCGGGCCGCAATCGCGCCCGGCGCGACCGAAGAAACTCGCCCATTTCAGACTTGTCGGACACCAGGCCGATTCTATGGATACCAAGCGGTTCCATGTGAAAGGCCCGGACGATCTCGACGATCATCCGGGCCTTCGCGACTCGCTCAATTGGCGGTGAGCACCAGACCCGAGGTCGGTACGCCGGTGCCGGCGGTGACCACGATGTTCTCCAGGCCCTGGACCTGATTCACGGAGGTGCCGCGGATCTGGCGGACGCCCTCGGCGATGCCGTTCATGCCGTGGATGTAGGCCTCGCCGAGCTGGCCGCCGTGGGTGTTCAGCGGCAGGCGGCCGCCGATCTCGATGGCGCCGTCGGCGATGAAGTCCCTGGCCTCGCCGCGGCCGCAGAAGCCGAGCTCCTCCAGCTGCATGAGAACGAAGGGGGTGAAGTGGTCGTAGAGGATGCCGGCCTGCATGTCCTCCGGCCGCAGCCCGCTCTGCGCCCACAGCTGGTCGCCGACCAGGCCCATTTCCGGCAGCCCGGTCATGGCGTCGCGGTAGTAGCTGGTCATGACGTACTGATCCGCACCGGAACCCTGTGCGGCACCGGCGATCAGCGCGGGCTTGTTGGGCAGATCCCTGGCCCGTTCGGCACTGGTGACCACGATGGCCACGCCGCCGTCGGTCTCCTGGCAGCAGTCCAGCAGGTGCAGCGGCTCCGCGATCCAGCGCGAGGCCTGGTGCTCCTCCAGGGTGATGGGCTTGCCGTAGAAGTGCGCCGCCGGATTCACGGCCGCGTGCTTGCGATCGGCGACGGCCACCCGGCCGAAATCCTCACTGCGCGCGCCGTATACGTGCATGTAGCGGCGCGCCACCATGGCCACCTGCGCGGCCGGCGTGCCCAGGCCGTGGGTGTAGGAGAACGCGTTGTCCACGCCGGAGGAGCTCGGGTTGCCGGTCGCGAGATGAGTCGCGAACTGCCCGAAGCGGTTTCCGGAGCGCTCGTTGAAAGCCCGGTAGGCCACCACGACATCCGCGACACCGGTCGCGACCGCCATGGCCGCCTGCTGCACGGTCGCGGCCGCCGCGCCACCGCCGAAGGGGATGTTGCTGAAGAACTTCAGGGACGGGATACCGGCGGCGCGCGCCACGGCGGCCTGGGTATTGGTGTCCATGGTGAAGGTCGTCAGACCGTCCACATCGGCGGGCGTGAGTCCCGCGTCGGCCAGGGCGGCGGTGACGGCCTCGGCGGCCAGGCGCAGTTCGCTGCGGCCGGAGTCCTTGGAGAAGTCGGTCGCGCCGATGCCGACGATGGCGGCGCTACGGCTCAGCCCGCTCACTGTGCCTCCTGCAGGGAGATGACGGCTTTCGCCGTGATGTGGTCGCCGAGCGAGTCCTTGCCGACCACGTCGATGGTGATGTGCGCGCCGTCCACCGCCGCCACGGTGCCGCTCAGGGTGAGGGTGTCACCCGCGTACAGCGGCACACCCAGCCGCAGCGCGATCGACCTGACGATGGCGCGCGGCCCCGCCCAGTCCGTCACGAAGCGCTGCACCAGGCCGGTGTCGGTGAGGATGTTGACGAAGATGTCCTTGGACCCGCGCTCGACCGCCTTGTCGCGGTCGTGGTGCACGTCCTGGAAGTCCCGGGTGGCCAGCGCCGTCGAGACGATGAACGTGGTGTCGGCGTGAATCACCAACTCCGGCAACACGGTTCCGACCTGCACGGCCGAGAGCTCGACGGTGGTCATTTCACGGCCTCCCAGTAGGGCACGGTGTTGTCGTCGTCGAGCTTCAGGAAGCCCACCTCGACCGGCAGGCCGACCTCGACCTCGCCCGGCTCGATGCCGCGCAGCTCGCCGAGCATGCGCACGCCCTCCTCCAGCTCGACCAGGGCGATCACGTACGGCAGCTGCCGTCCCGGCACCTTGGGCGCGTGGTGCACCACGAAGCTGAAGACGGTGCCGCGACCGGAGGCGACCACATAGTCGGTCTGCTCCGAGTGGTCCTTCCACAGCGCCGGAACCGGCGGGTGCTGCAGCGAGCCGCCGGGCCGTTGCTGGATCCGCAGCTCCCCGAGTTTGATTCCGTCCCAGAAGAACTCGGTGTCCTTGGACACGGTCGGCCGCACGCGCTTGGCCAGATCTTCCGCGGACACCTCGCCGGATTCCTCGGGAGCGGCCGTCTTTCCGGTACCGGGCGCGAACTTCAGCATGCGGAACTTCATCTCGGTGACCAGCTCGTCACCCACGTACCAGTTGGTGAGGTAGGTGGTGAACCAGCCCTCACCGAGCCCGGTCCGCTTGGGGCCCACGATGTCGCCGATGCTGGACCGCACCGTCACCTGCTCGCCGAGCCGCAGGTAGCGGTGGTAGACCTGCTCGCAGTTGGTGGCGACCACCGAGGTGAAGCCGGCCGCGTCGAACAGGTCGTTGGTGCGGGTCATCGGGTCGTCGTCGGCGCGGACGCCGCCCAGTCCCAGCATGGTCCACACCTGCGCCATGGCGGGCGGGGCCACGATGCCGGGGTGCCCGGCCGCCTTGGCGGCGGCCTCGTCCACGTAGATCGGGTTGGCGTCGCCGAGGGCCTCGACCCAGTTGTTGATCATGGGCTGGTTGATCGGATCGCGCCCCGCGCGCGCCGCGGACTCACCGTCCGCCTTGATCTTCTCCAGGCCCTCGCGGATCTCGTCGGCCGTGAAACTCTTCGTCACGCTCTCTCCTCTGCGATCTAGCGCGGAACCCGCGGCAGGCGCAGGCCCATCTGAGCGATCAGCTCACGCATGATCTCGTTGACGCCGCCGCCGAAGGTCACCACCAGGTTCTGCTTGGTCCGCTTGTCCAGCCAGACCAGCAGTTCCGCGGTGGCCGGGTCGGCGGGATCGCCGAAGCGGCCCACGATCTCCTCGGCCAGGCGGCCCGCCTGCTGCAGCGCCTCGGTGGAGAACACCTTGGTCGCCGAGGCGTCGGCGATGACATCGCGCTGGTCGGCGTCGGGGCGTTCCATATTGGAGGCCACCTGCCAGTTCAGCAGCTCGTTCAGCCGCGTCATGGCGTGCAGGCGGCCCAGCGAGCGCCGCACGTCGGCCTCGCCGAGCACGCCCTGGGCCTGCGCCCAGTCGTGCACCCGGTGGTAGAGCTGCTCGATCTTGCCGGACGGTCCGAGGCTCACCCGCTCGTGATTGAGCTGGGTGGTGATCAGCTTCCAGCCGCCGTTCTCCTCGCCGACCATCATGTTCGCGGGGACGCGGACATTGTCGAAGTAGGTGGCGTTGGTGTGGTGCGCGCCGTCGGCGGTGATGATCGGCGTCCACGAGTAGCCCGGATCCCTGGTGTCCACGATCAGGATCGTGATGCCCTTGTGCCGGGACTCCGCGGAACCGGTGCGGCAGGCCAGCCAGACGTAGTCGGCCTCGTGCGCACCGGTGGTGAAGATCTTCTGCCCGTTGACGATCCAGTCGCCGTTGGCGTCGCGCACCGCGGAGGTCCGCAGCGCGGCCAGGTCGGTGCCGGCGTCCGGTTCGGAGTAGCCGATGGCGAAATGCACGTCGCCGGTGAGGATTCCGGGCAGGAACTTCTGCTTCTGCTCCTCGGTGCCGAACGACTGCAGCGCCGGGCCGACGGTCAGCAGCGTGACCAGCGGCACCGGCACGTCGGCGCGGACCGCCTCGTTGTAGAAGATCTGCTGTTCCAGCGGCCCGAAGCCCTGCCCGCCGTACTCCTTGGGCCAGCCGACGCCGAGCTTGCCGTCGCGGCCCATGCGCTTGACCACCGCGCGGTAGGCGTCACCGTGCCGGTTCACCAGCATCTCGGCCTCCTCTTCGGGAGTCACGAGACCGGTGAAGTACGTGCGCAGTTCGTCGCGCAGCTTGCGCTGCTCCGCGGTCAGTTCGATGAACATCTGGCTCCCAAACGGTCCAGCCGGAACGATTCGCCGCCGAGCCAGCGGGCGATGTCCTTGGCCTGTGAGTAGTAGCGGTGCAGCGGATGGGTGATATCCACCCCGAGACCACCGTGCAGGTGGTGACACTTCTGCATGGCCGCGGGCAGTTCCGCCGCCACCGTGTACGCCAGCACGTCGAGATCGTCGTCGATGCGTTCCAGGTGCTCGGCGCCCTGTTCGTCCTGAGCCAGCGCCCAGGTGGCCGAGCAGGCGGCCGCGTGCAGCGTCCGGGAGGCCACGTAGACATCCGCGATCTGCTGTGCGACAGCCTGGAATTCGGCCAGCGGGCGGCCGAACTGCTGACGGGTGCGCACGTGCTCAGCGGTCAAAGAGACGACGCCGGCGAGCAGGCCGTCGGCCACCGCGCCGAGGCTCGCCAGCGCGAACCGGTGCAGTTCGGTCAGCCCGCCGGGCAGCAGCTGCTCGGCCGGGATCACGACCTGGTCGAGCTGGAGCGAAAACTCCGGCACGCCATCGGAAGTCGGGCTCGCGGTGCGGGTGATGCCCACGGCGTCACCGTCCACCACGGCGATGCCGCTGTCGGTGGGCACCAGCATCCAGCGCGCGGTGTCGGCGTAGGGCACCGCCACCTTGCGGCCGGTGACGCGCACGGTGGCGCCGTCGGTCACCGCGGTGGTCTCCGGCTTCACCGTGAACGGCGAGCCGGGCTCGTGCAGGGCGGCGGTCAGCACCGCGCCCTCGGCCACGGCCGGAAACACCTTTTCCGCCAGGGCATCCGGCAGGCCGACCGCCTTCAGCGGCAGCACGCCGAAGCCCAGGGTGACCAGTGCGGGCGCCTGCGCGGCGGCGCGGGCCAGCTCGGTGAGCATGGCCCCGACCTCGAGCAGGCCCATATCGTCACCGCCGAAGCGTTCGGGCAGCGGCACGGCCAGCAGGCCGCTGTCCGCGATGATCGGCCACAGCGCGGCATCACGCGCGCTGTCGCGTTCCAGCAAACTTACGACAACCTCGGCGACAGCGTCCTGGCTCTCGTCCCTGGTGAAGTCCAATGCAATGCTCCCGATTCAGGTGTGGACTAGCCGTGCGACTCGCGGGGCAACCCGAGGATCCGCTCACCGGCGACGGTCAACAGGATCTGCTCGGTACCGCCGGCAATCGACAAACAGCGTGTGAGCAGGAATTCTTTCACCGCGTCGGTTTCCAGAGCGCCCGCCGCACCAGACAGTTCGACGGCGAATTCCGCTACCGCCTGCCGGTGTCTCACACCGACCAGTTTGCGCACGCTGCTCTGCGCGGCAGGATCCCCGCCGGACAGCAGCTTCTGCGCCGCGCGAGCTTCCAACAACGTTCCGGCAACCGATTCCGCGATGAGCCCGCCGAGCCGGTCCGCGACCAGCTCCGCGCCCGGACCCGAGGCCGGCGCGGCGGCGATCAACGCCTCCAGCTCGTCGCCGATTCCCTTGCCGCCCATGGCGACCCGCTCGGCCGACAGGGTGGAGCGGGCGATCTTCCAGCCATTGCCGAGTTCGCCGACCAGGCAGTCGTCCGGCACGAAGACGTCGTCGAGGAACACCTCGTTGAAGCGCGCCTCACCGGTGATCTCCACCAGCGGCCGGATGTCCAGCCCCGCGCTCTTCATATCGACCAGGAAGTAGCTGATGCCCTTGTGCTTCGGCGCGGAGGCGTCGGTGCGGGCCAGGCAGATGCCCCAGGTGGCGCGATCGGCCAGCGAGGTCCACACCTTCTGGCCGCGCAGCTTCCAGCCGCCCTCGACCCGCTCGGCCACCGTGCGCAGCGCCGCCAGATCCGACCCGGCGCCGGGCTCGGAGAACAGCTGGCACCAGATGACCTCACCGGTCAGCGTCGGCATGGCGTAGCGCTCGATCTGCTCGGGGGTGCCCCACTGCAGCAGCGTCGGGATCGCCCAGTTGGCAATCGCGATGTCCGGCAGCGCGATACCCGCCTGGCGGATCTGGTCGTCGAGGCGTGTACGCAACAGGGGTCCGGCGCCACGGCCGTAGGGCGCGGGCCAGTGCGAGGCCAGCAGTCCGGCCTCGGCCAGCGCCGGCCGCTGCTGCGGCTCCGGCAGCGCCGCGATCTTGGCCAGGTCCGCCGCCAGCACGGCCGCCTCGGCGGCATCCAGACCGGCTGTCTCCCAGTCGGATCCGGGCTCGCCGTCGGCGCCCAGGTCGACGCCGACCGTGCGGCGTATGCCGGCCAGGGTCAGCTCGGCGACCCGGGCCCGCCAGCGCGCGGTACCGCCCAGCAGCTGCCGCAGCGCGGTGGCCCGGCGCAGATACAGGTGCGCGTCGTGCTCCCAGGTGAAACCGATTCCGCCCAGCACCTGAATGCAATCCTTGGCATTCTCCACCGCGGCATCCAGCGACATGGACAGGGCGACGGCGGCGGCCAGCTGCAGTTCCGCACCACCGCTGTCCACCGCGGCGGCCGCATCGGCGGCGACGGCGCGAATCTGTTCGGCCCGGCACAGCATCCACGCGCAAATGTGTTTGACCGCTTGGAATTCGCCGATCTTGCGCCCGAATTGTTCGCGCACCTTCGCGTATTCGGTGGCGGTCTCCAGGCACCAGCCCGCGATGCCCGCGGCCTCGGCGGCGACCAGTGTGGCGGCCAGGTCCGGCACGGAGAAGCCGGGCTCGAACAGGCGATCCGCGGCCACGGCGACGTTCGCGCACACCACCCGCGCCACCGGCACGGTCTTGTCGATGCCGGCCAGCGGCTCCACGGTCAGCCCGGCGGCGCCGGCGTCGATCAGCGCCCACAGGCGACGGTCACCGTCGCGCACCGGGACCAGCACCGCCGTACCCGGTGCGGCGCCCGGAACCGAGTCCCACTCACCGGACACCGAGGCGCCCGATTCGCCCACGGATATTGCGATTTCGCCCGCGAGCGCGACGCCGCATGGCGTAATCTCGTCGAGCGCCTCGCCGGCGACGAGTCCCGCCAACGCCGTCGAGAGCACCGGTCCGCCGACCAGGTCATGTGCCGCCTGCTCCACCAGCACGGCCAGATCCCCGACGGTCCCACCCGCGCCCCCGGCCTCCTCCGGCACCGCGACCCGGAAAATTCCGAGATCGGCCAGGCGCGGCCAGTATTCGCGCCAGAAATCGGACGCGCCGGAACGCAGTTCCGCATGCTCTTTGGAACGCATTGTTGCAATTGGGCGCACCGCTGCTGCCCACCCGCGCATGGACTCCTGGACGGCTTTATGCTCGTCAGTGGTGGCTATGGTCACACTCCATACCGCCTTTCCGGCGTGACTTCAGCTCCTAGAACATGTTCTAATGTTCGAGCCGGGCGGAAGTCAAGCGCCGTCCCGGTCGCGGTACGAACTCGTGCCCAGTCGACGCTGGGTGAGATGAACCGAACGATTCGTGCAGGAAAGGACTCTCAACCGATGGCCAGTCCCTCCCGATCGCAGGCCGCCGACGGGGTGCCCGGTGGACGCACCGCGCCCGTCACCACCCTCAGCGAGGAGGATCTGAGCTCGGCGGCGCAGCGCGACCGACGCAAGCGCATCCTCGACGCCACGCTCGCACTGGCATCCAAGGGTGGCTACGACGCGGTCCAGATGCGAGCGGTCGCCGAACGCGCGGATGTCGCCGTCGGCACGCTCTACCGGTACTTCCCGTCCAAGGTGCACCTGCTGGTGTCCGCCCTGGCCCGGGAATTCGAGCAGTTCGAGGGCCGGCGCAAGCCGCTCGCCGGGGCCACCCCACAGGAGCGCATGCACCTACTGCTCACCCAGGTCACCCGGGCCATGCAGCGCGACCCGCTGCTCACCGAGGCCATGACCCGCGCCTTCATGTTCGCCGACGCCTCCGCGGCCGCCGAGGTCGATCGGGTCGGCAAGGTGATGGACCGGTTCTTCGCGCGTGCCCTCTCCGACGAGGTTCCCAGCGACCGCCAGCTCGCCATCGCCCGCGTCATCTCCGATGTGTGGCTGTCGAATCTGGTTGCGTGGCTGACCCGCCGCGCCTCGGCCACCGATGTGACCGAGCGCCTGGAGCTCACCGTCGACCTGCTCATCGGCGGCGGCAACGAATAGCGAGTAGCACGAACGCACACTTGCGTTCGCTCGATGCGCAACGGGCTGCCCGGTCCGGAGAACCGGGCAGCCCGTTGCGCGTTTGCTGGAACCCCGCTGGTCAGCCAGGGTGAACGCAGAGCAACCCGCGCGTGTCTCACAAAAGCGTGAACGACCCGGAAGTGTCTCGTAAACGCTATGTATCACCGCACACACGAGTGAGCAATCAAGACCCAGTAGCATCACTCGCGCCCTGAAAAATCTCCTCCGATCACTAGGTTGGATGCGTGAGCGCACAGGATTTGTCACTGGAACTTCGCCGTGCCCTGTCGGCCATCGCCCGCGTGCCACGGCTGCTGGTCGCTTCGGACTACGACGGGACGATCGCGCCCATCGTCTCCGACCCGACCAAGGCCTATCCCCATCGGGAGTCGGTGAGCGCCTTACGCGCTCTCGCCGGACTCACCGGAACCACCGCCGCCGTGATCTCCGGTCGCGCGCTGCGCGATCTCGCGGCCCTGTCCCGGCTACCCGTCGAGGTGCAGCTGATCGGTAGTCACGGTTCGGAATTCGATGTCGGCTTCGTGCACGCCATCGACAACGACGCGAAACAGCTGCTGCAGGAGGTCACCACGACCCTGACGCAGATCGCTCAGGACAATCCGGGCGCTTCTGTCGAGATCAAACCGGCCAGCGTGGCCCTGCACGTCCGCAATGCCAGCCCCGAAATCGGCCGTCGCGCAGTCTTTGCGGTGCGCCAGGGCCCGGCCAGCTGGGTCGGCGTGCAGACCACCGAGGGCAAGGAGGTCATCGAACTCGCGGTGGTCGAGACCGACAAGGGCGCGGCACTCGATATCGTCCGGCATCAGCAGGGCGCCTCGGCGGCACTGTTCATCGGCGACGACGTCACCGACGAGAAGGCCTTCAAACGCCTCTCCGGACCGGACGTCGGCATCAAGGTCGGCGACGGCGAATCGCTGGCCGAATACCGGGTCGCCAGCACCGAGGAGGTGTCGAAGGCGCTGGCGTTCCTCCTCGAGGAACGCCGGACATGGTTGGCAGGTGCCTCCGCCCCTCGAATCGAGCGGCTGACCATGCTGGCCAGCCCGCGCTCCAAAGCCCTTGTCACACCGGACGGCACCGTCACCTGGCTGTGCCACCCCGAACCCGACTCCGCCGCCGTCTTCGCCCATCTGCTGGGCGGACCGGGCGCGGGCCACTTCACCATTCAGCCCGAGCGCGCCAGCCTGCCGCTGTCGCAGCGCTATGTCGACGGCACCATGACCGTCGAAACCCGTTGGTCCAGTTTGCAGGTCGTCGACTACCTGCCGCACGACGTGGTACCCGAGCGCACCGACCTGACCCGCGTCATCACCGGTGACGCCAAAGCGGTCATCACCTTCGCGCCGCGCCCCGAATTCGGGCAGGTGCCGGTGCGGCTGCTGCCCGCCACCGGCGGGCTCAAGGTGGAGGGCCCCAACGATCCGATCGTGCTGCGCTCCCCCGGCGTGGAATGGGAGATCATCGACGACGGCAACCACCACACCGCCCGCGCCGTGGTCGACCCGCGCCAGGGCCCGATCGTGCTCGAAATGCGCTGCGGCACCTCCGATCTCGCGCCCGCCATGCGGGCCGAGTCGGACCGCCGCCGGGAGGCCGAGCGGTACTGGGCCGAATGGGTGGGCACACTCGAACTGCCGCCGCTCAAGCCGGATCTGATGAAGCGCTCGGCGCTCACCCTGCGCGGGCTGGTGCACTCGCCGTCCGGATCCATCCTGGCCGCGGCCACCACCTCGCTGCCCGAGGACATCGGCGGCGTGCGCAACTGGGACTACCGCTACTGCTGGCTGCGCGACGCCTCGCTCACCGCGTCCGCGCTGGTCTCGCTGGGCTCGCTCAGCGAGGCCGAGGATCTGCTGGCCTGGGTGCACCGGGTGCTCGAGACCCTGCCCGGACCCGAGCGACTGCACCCGCTGTACACGCTCTACGGCGAGACGCTGCCCCCCGAGGCCGTCATCGACCAGCTGCCCGGCTACGCCGGCTCGCGGCCGGTGCGCGTCGGCAACGCGGCGAACATGCAGGTGCAGCTGGACGTGTTCGGGCCCATCGTGGATCTCATCTCCCAGCTCGCGCACGCGCGGGAACGCAAGGGCGTCAACGATCCCGCGAAGGCGCTGCCGGATGCGGACTGGGAGCTGGTGCACGCCATGGTCTCCGCGGTGCAGCGCCGCTGGCGCGAGGCCGACCACGGCATCTGGGAGATCCGCGGCAATCCGCGCCACCACGTCTACTCCAAGGTCATGGGCTGGCTCACCGTGGACCGGGCGCTCACCCTGTCCCGGCAGTTCGGGCGGCCGGCGGATCCCGAGTGGGAGCCGCTGCGCGACACCATTGCCGACGAGGTCCGCACCGAGGGCTGGAACGACGAAGTCCAGTCCTACACAGCGGCTTACGACGGCACCGACCTCGACGCGGCCACGCTGCACATCGGGCTCAGCGGGCTGATCGATCCCTCGGATCCGCGGTTCGCGGCCACCGTGGTGGCCACCGAAGCCGAGCTGCGCAGCGGATCGACGGTGTACCGGTACCACCACGACGACGGGCTGCCCGGCGGTGAGGGCGGGTTCCACCTGTGTGCCGCCTGGCTGGTGGAGGCGTACCTGCTCATCGGCAAGCGGGAGGACGCCGAGGCGTTGTTCGCTCAGCTGGTGGATGTGGCGGGACCGACCGGTCTGCTCTCCGAGGAGTACGACCCGGTCGCCGAACGCTCGCTCGGCAACCACCCGCAGGCGTACTCGCACCTCGGCCTGCTCCGCTGCGCGCAGCTGCTGAGCCTGCCGGTCGCGGCGATGACCTAGGCCGGACCGCACCGGACGACCGAAGCGGCCCCCGCGAACATCCGTTCGCGGGGGCCGTTTTCCGTGTGGGGCCGAGGTAGGCCGCAGGTGTCGCAGGCCACATCTCCCGATCTGGGACTAGGGACCTAACGGTCGTTTGCGCTACATTCAAATGGCAATCGTTTTCGTTACTAGTAAGCCGCAGTGCCAGGAGTACTCAGCGTGACCACCAGCTTCGCCCGAGGATTCGCCGTGTTCGCCGCCGGACTTGCGACGGTCGCCACCGTGACCGCCTGCGGCAGTGCCAAGAGCTCCGATCAGCCGACCGTCGTCACCTCCACCAATGTCTGGGGCGATATCACCCGGGCCGTCGCCGGGCCGGACGTGACCGTCGAATCGATCATCGACGACCCCACGGTGGACCCGCACTCGTTCGAGGTCTCCCCCGTCGACGCCGCCAAGATCACCGACGCCAAGCTGGTCGTCTACAACGGCGGCCACTACGACGAATTCATCGACAAGGCCATCGCGGGCCGGAACACGAAGACCGTCAACGCCTTCGACATCGCCACCGGGGGCGATCACGCGCACGAGAGCGGTTCGGCCGCACCGACTTCCGCGCGGACCGAGGCCGCCGGTCACGACCACGAGGCCAATGAGCACGTCTGGTACGACCTGCACCAGGTCGGCCACATCGCCCAGCACATCGCCGACGCCCTCGGCGAGATCGACCCCGGCCACAGGCAGGCCTTCGCCGACCGCGCCGCCGCCTTCGCCGCGCAGCTGGCCCCCATCGAGGCCGTGACCGCCAAGATCGCCGCCGAGCACCCGAACCAGCCGGTCCTGCAGACCGAGCCGCTGGCCGCCTACCTGCTCACCGCCGCCAAGGCCGACGACAGGACTCCGCACGCCTTCCAGGAGGCCGTCGAACAGGGCACCGACCCCGCGCCCCAGGACGTGGCCACCGTGCGAGACCTGTTGAGCGCCAAGCAGGTCCGCGCCCTCGTCTACAACATCCAGACCGAGGACAAACTCACCAAGGACCTGCGCGCCACCGCCGACAAGTCAGGCGTCACCGTCGTCGAGGTCACCGAAACCCTCCCCAAGGGCCTGGACTACGTCACCTGGATGACGAACAACGCCCAGTCCCTCGCCAAGGCCCTGTCCTGACCGACCGCCGCATCCGGGAGTACCACCATGACCGCGAACCCCGCGCAGGCCGCGCAGGCGCCCGACACCGGCGTGACGACGCCCAAAGCCGGTTGCGCCCTCACCGGGGCGCGCCCGCGCACCCCTTCCGGCCGCTCGGCCTGCGCCGAGACTCCTCCTCCGTCGACCGACTCGACCCCCGCCGCCGATGCGAACGCCCTTGCGGCGCAGGTCGAAACGACGGCGAACGCCGGCGCCGGCGCGCCCGCCACGGGCGCAGGCAGCGCACACGGCGGCCGGGGCATGCCGGCCGTGCGGCTGTCGAATGCGCGGTTGTCGTTCGGGGAGCGGACGTTGTGGCAGGGGCTGGATCTCGAGGTGGCGCCGGGGGAATTCATTGCGGTGCTGGGGCCCAATGGGTCCGGGAAGACGTCGTTGATGCGGATGCTGCTGGGGCAGCTGGGGCTGACCGCGGGAACCGCGGAGGTCGCGGGATCGCCGGTGCGGGTGGGGAATCCGGATATCGGGTATGTGCCGCAGCAGAAGACCATCGAGGGCGGGGCGCAGCTGCGCGGGGTCGATCTCGTCGGGCTCGGGGTGGACGGGCATCGGTGGGGGCTCGGGCTGCGCGGGCGCAGGGAACGCAAACGCAAAGTGGCGGCGGCGATCTCGGCCGTGGGGGCGGAGCGGTTCGCCTACGCGCCGCTGGACGCGCTCTCCGGCGGCGAACAGCAGCGGCTGCGGGTGGCGCAGGCGCTGGCCGGTGATCCCCGGGTACTGCTGTGCGACGAACCGCTGCTGTCGCTGGATCTGGCGAATCAGCGGCTGGTCTCCGAGCTCATCGACCGGCGGCGGCGCACCCACGACACCGCGGTGCTGTTCGTGACGCACGAGATCAATCCCATTCTGCCGCTGGTGGATCGGGTGCTGTACCTGGTCGACGGGCAGTTCCGGATCGGCACGCCCGACGAGGTCATGACCTCCGAGACCCTCTCCGAGCTCTACGGCACCGAGGTGGACGTGCTGCGCGTGCGCGGCCGCCTGGTGGTCGTCGGCACCGGCGACGCCATGGACGCCCTCGGCGAATCCGGTGCGGCCCACTGCCACGGCGAAAACAGGCACAGCCATGGCGAGAACAGGCACAGCGGCAGCGAGCTGGCACCGGAGGCGCGGGCATGATCGACAAACTGTCCAAGTTGTTCTCACAGATGTTCGACGTCTCCACCACCGCCCATCTGCTGTCCTACGACTTCGTGCAGCAGGCGGTGCTCGCCGCCGCCCTGCTCGGCCTGCTGGCCGGGGCCATCGGCCCGCTCATCATCAGCCGCCAGATGTCCTTCGCCGTGCACGGCACCAGCGAGCTCTCGCTGACCGGCGCGGCGGCCGCGCTGCTGGCCGGCATCGGCGTCGGCCTGGGCGCCATCATCGGTTCGGTGGTGGCGGCCGTGCTGTTCGGCGTGCTGGGTTCCCGTGCCCGCGAACGTGATTCGGTGATCGCCGTGGTGCTGTCCTTCGGCCTCGGCCTGTCGGTGCTGTTCCTGTGGCTCGGCCCGGAACGCGCGGGCTCCAAGTTCTCGCTGCTGACCGGTCAGGTGGTCAGCGTCGGGAATTCCGGGCTGGGCCTGCTGGCCACCTGCACCGCCGCCGTGCTGGTGGTGCTGGCCGCCGTCTACCGCCCGCTGCTGTTCGCCAGCGCGGATCCGGAAGTGGCGGTGGCGCGCGGTGTTCCGGTGCGGGCGCTGTCCATCGTGTTCGCCGTGCTGCTCGGCGTGACGGCGGCCTTCGGCGTCCAGATCGTCGGCGCGCTGCTGGTGCTCTCGCTGCTGATCACTCCCGCCGCCGCGGCCGCCCAGCTCACCGCCAGCCCGGCCCGGGTGGCGATCCTGTCGATCGTGTTCGCCGAGATCGCCGCCGTCGGAGGCATTCTGCTGTCGCTGGCCCCCGGCGTCCCGATCTCGACCTTCGTCACCACCATCTCGTTCACGATCTACCTGATCTGCCGGGTGGTGGGCAGCCGCACCCGCAATCGCCGCCGAGTCCTCGTCGCCGCCTGAGTTTCGGGCCGGATCCCGCGAAACCGGCTGCGACACCGCGATCTACCGCATGAGGGGCGGCAGATCGCCCCCGCACGCCCCTCCCGGACAACAACCCCTCGGTCCGGGAGGGGCGTCCGCGGATCAGCTGCCCTCGCCCGCCAGCGCGAACAGGCCGTCGGGGGTCTGCTCGATGAGACCGTCGACCAGCAGCGAATCCAGGGCCCGATCCCGCTGGCCCGGATCGCGAGTCCAGGCCAGGTCCAGGCGAACCCGCTCCACCGGACCCGACGCCCCGCGCAGGACGTCGAGCAACCGGCCCCGCGCCTGCCGGTCGGTGCCCTCGTACTTCTGCACGCGCCGCACCACCTCGGAGGCCGGGCGGCCCGCGGTGACCCAGGCGCACAGGGGAAGTGGGCAGCGCGCACAATCCGGGGTCCGCGCGGTGCAGATCAGCGCGCCCAGTTCCATCAGGGCCGCCGACATGACGGCGGCCCGGTCGACCCGCGCGGGCAGCAGTGCCTCGGTTTCCGCGAGATCGCGGTTCGCCGGATTGCCCGCCTCGGCGCGGCCGTGCACGGCGCGGGCCACCACGCGGCGAACATTGGTGTCCACCACCGGAACTCGCTGGCCGTACGCGAAACAGGCCACGGCACGGGCGGTGTAGGCCCCGATCCCGGGCAGGCTCAGCAGCACGTCCACGTCGGCCGGCACCTCGTCGCCGTGCTCCTCGGCCAGCACCCGCGCGCACTCGTGCAGCCGCAGCGCGCGCCGCGGATAGCCGAGTTTGCCCCAGGCGCGCAGGACGTCGCCCTGCGGTGCGGCGGCCATGGCGGAGGGCACCGGCCAGCGGGCCACCCACTCCCGCCAGATGGGTTCGACCCGCACCACCGGCGTCTGCTGGAGCATGATCTCGCTCATGAGGATCTGCCACGCCGTGACTCCGGGCCGTCGCCACGGCAGGTCCCGCGCGGTCTCGTGATACCAGTCGATGAGCGCGTCGCTGTCCATCTTCGCCTCCTCCCGGCCGTTTCGGAGCCGGGAAATCCCGCACGCCGCCACGCGCGATGGTATCCATTTCGGCGAGGCCGGTTTCCGCCCACCCAGCGGCTCACCGGGCGCGCGGCGATCCGGTCAGCGCGTCTTTGCCCGACCGTAACGCTGAGGACTCGCCGGTAACCAGAGGGCTATGGAAAATGGGACGCATGCCGCACAACAACCCGATCAGTGCCTGGAAAGCCCTGCGCGAAGGCAACGAGCGCTTCGTCAACGGCACGTTGCAGCACCCTAGCCAGGGCGCGGCCGACCGGGCCAAGCTCGTCGCCGGCCAGCAGCCCTCGGCAGTGCTGTTCGGCTGCGGCGACTCTCGCGTCGCCGCCGAGATCATCTTCGATCAGGGTCTCGGCGACATGTTCGTGGTCCGCACCGCCGGCCACGTCATCGACGCCTCGGTGCTGGGCTCCATCGAATACGGCGTCCAGGTGCTGTCGGTGCCGCTGATCATCGTGCTCGGCCACGACAGCTGCGGCGCGGTCCGCGCCACCATCGACGCCCTCGACCACGGCAACGTCCCCGGCGGGTTCATCCGCTCGGTCGTCGAGCGCGTCACTCCGTCCATCCTCATCGGCCGCCGCGAGGGCCTGGCATCGGTCGACGAGCTCGAGGCCCGCCACGTCGAGGAGACCGCCCGTCTGCTCATGCAGCGGTCGATGATCATCTCCCAGCGGGTGGCCACCGGCGAGTGCGCCATCGCCTGTGTCACCTACAACCTCGGCGACGGCGAGATCAAGCTGCACCGCGTCATCGGCAACATCGGCGAAGTGGTCTAGCCCGGCTCGAACCGGGGTGGCGTCGGTTCTGCCGGGGATGCGCGTTTCCCTCCCGCGGGCGGCGGAATTTACCGCCCCCGTAGGCGCTTTCACGTCCGACACGCCGACACCCTGCTCGGGATGACCCGGACGGTGCCCTTACCGTTGACACCGTGCTGGAACCGAACGGACCACTGCCACCCGAAATCTACTGGCGCCGTCGCGCGGTCGCGATCGGCGCGATGGTGCTCGGCCTCGCGCTGGTGATCTGGGTGGCCTTCGCGCTGTTGAAGGGCGGCGGCGACCACAAGACGGACGCCAAGGCCACCACCTCGAGCGCCGCGGCCACCACCAAGGCCGCGAGCAGTTCCGCGAGCGCCCCGGAGCCGACCGCGGCCAAGCCGTCCGTCGCCGCCCCGACCGTCATCCCGCCGGCCGCGCTGAGTATGTGCCCCGACCAGTCGCTCGCCGTGAAGGTGACCGTCGGGCAGCCCACCTACAAGGTCGGCGAGCCGCCGCAGTTCGGCATCGTCATCACCAATATCTCCAGCGTCGCCTGCGCACGCGACATGGGGTCGGGCCTGCAGCTGGTCCAGGTCCAGTCCCTGGACGGCCAGCGCAGGCTGTGGTCCAGCACCGACTGCTACCCGGACGGCACCCCCGACGTACACACCCTGGCCCCCGGCCAGCAGGCCGCCTTCACCGTCGCCTGGTCCGGCGCCACCTCCCAGCCCAACTGCGCGGGCGACCGGGTTCAGGTCCCGGCGGGCCCCTACACCGTTGTGGCGCAACTCGGTTCGGTCCGCAGCGCCCCCGAGCCCTTCAATCTCGTCTGAATTCAGCACACGACGGCGGAGGCCGGGATCCGATCGATCGGATCCCGGCCTCCGCCGTTTTCGAGAATTCCGTCAATTGCGAACCGAATTCCGGTCCGGATCGAATTCGATGCCGCGACCTCATTCGATTTCGGCTGTCATTCAGCCATTTCCGCCGGGGCCTGCGCACCGCGCCGTCGGCGCAACCCGGTAACGGCAAGGGCGGCACGGATATCGGCGACCTCGCGCACGGTCATACTGCGGCCGGCGCGATCCGCGCCCGGCGGCACCAGGGCCTCGGTGAAGCCCAGCCGCTCCGCCTCCGCCAGCCGGCGGGTCAGCCCGGTCACCTGGCGCACCTCGCCCGCCAGCCCCACCTCGCCCAGCACCACCAGGCCGCTGGGCAGCGCCAGATCCTGGCTGGCGCTCGCAATGGCAAGCGCGACAGCCAGATCCGCGGCGGGCTCGGTGAGCCGCATACCGCCCACGGTGGCCGCGTAGACGTCCTGCTTGCCCACGAAGACGCCCCCGCGGCTCTGCAGGACAGCCAGGACCATGGAAACGCGGTTGTAGTCCAGCCCGCTCACCGCGCGCCGGGGCGCGGGCGCCTGGGTGTCCACCGTCAGCCCCTGCACCTCACCCAGCATGGGCCGCTTGCCGTCCATGGCGACCGTCACCGCGGTCCCGGGCACCGCGTCGCCCCGATGGTGCAGGAACAGCCCCGAAGGGTCGTCCACGCAATGGATTCCGGCCTCCCGCATCTCGAAGCAGCCGACCTCGTCGGTGCTGCCGAAGCGGTTCTTGATGCCGCGCACCATGCGCAGCGCGGAGTGCTTGTCGCCCTCGAACTGCAGCACCACGTCGACCAGGTGCTCGAGCGTGCGCGGACCGGCCACCGCGCCGTCCTTGGTGACGTGCCCGACCAGCAGCACCGCGATCCCGCTCGCCTTGGCCAGCGAGGTGAGCGCCGCCGTCACCGACCGCACCTGGGTGACACCGCCGATCACCCCGTCCGCGTCGGCGGCCAGCATGGTCTGCACCGAGTCCACCACCAGCAGTGAGGGTTTCACCTGCTCCACGTGCCCCAGGATGGTCGCCAGATCCGATTCCGCGGCCAGGTACACCTTGTCGTGCACCGCGCCCGTGCGGTCCGCCCGCAGCCGCACCTGCCCCGCCGACTCCTCCGCGGTCACGTACAGCGCGATCTCGTCGCGCGCCCGCGCCCACCGGTGCGCCACCTCGAGCAACAGCGTCGACTTGCCCACCCCGGGCTCCCCCGACAGCAGCACCACCGACCCGGGAATGATCCCGCCGCCCAGCACCCGATCCAACTCTGACACCCCCGTCGACCGGGCCTGGGTCTTGTTGGAGTCGATGCTCGAGATCGGCGCGGCCGCCGTGCTGGGCAGCATCGCCCGCCGCCCCACCGCGACCGCCGACGCGGACGCCGCCATCTCCTCGATGGTCCCCCACGCGTTGCAATCCGGGCAGCGCCCAACCCATTTGGCGACCTCGTGCGAGCAGTCCGCGCACCGGTACAGCGATTTCACCTTGGCCACGCCGGGCAGCCTAGCCAGCGCCCCCGACACTGGGCCGTATTTGCCCTCCGCTTCGCTCCGGGCGGGGTTCGCGGCCCCGAGGTCTCGATTCCTCCCTCCTCCGCTCCTCCGCTTCGCTCCCCCACTCCGTCAGTCCAGAATCGAGACGGCCGCGAACCTGACGGCTGATCGCACACGACAGCGCCCGCCCCGATCTGTCGGGGCGGGCGCTGTCGGGTGCTCTAGCGGGAGCTCAGTGCTCGCCGCCCTTCTCCTGCTTCGGGGGCTCCTGGCGCGGGTTGTTCGCGCCGGCGTCGACGGGAGTGTTGACGACGACGGTGCCGCCCTCCTTGAAGACGAAGGTCAGCGGGTAGGTCAGGCCCGGGGTGACGTCCTTGGTGAGGCCGGTGACCTCGATCAGGACGGGCTTGGCGTTCGGGTCGGTGACCTTGTCGGAGGCGGCCTCGCCGGCGTTCTGCTCGTGTGCGGCGGCCGTGTCCTTGGCGGTCGGCTTGTCGGCGACGACGGTGCTGGACGGCTTGATCTCGATCTTGTCGGCGATCTTGACCTGGCCCAGGTCGGTGCTGATGCTGACCAGTTCGTCGGTCTTGCTGTCGCTGAGGTTGACGGCGCTGAAGGCCAGCACGGCCTTGCCGCCCTTGGCGTTGTTGTACTCCTCGGTCTGCGGGAGCAGGAAGCGCACGTCGCGCAGCGCGATGGAGCCGACATTGGCGGTGTTGCCGTTGACGGCGGCGACCTGGGTGGCGGTCTGCGAGACCTGACCGGCGCCGCAACCCGACAGCGCGAGCACCGCACCCGCAGCGAGTGCAGCAACTGTCACGGCACGCCGCCGCGACTTCGACGCAGTGGTGGCTTTCAGGGCAGTCACGGGGTCCTCCATGTCGACCGGGCTAACTCCACTATGGAGAGTAGTAGTCAAAGAGAGTAATGCGTCCCTCCCCCCGCTCTACACGCGGGCGGTGTCGCGTGCGCGTGGCGTCCGCGCCCGCCGCGGCGACCCGACGCGGGCACGGGCATCTCACAGAACGACCGGGCGGGATGTGTCAGGGGCCCTGACAACGATTCGGAGACGACTTCTGGAGTGATGCATTGATGTTTATAAGAGGGCGCTGGGTCGCGTATGCGAAGTACGCACTCGCATATGCACGCGAACGATGCGATGCGCTATCCCCTTATGCCACAACGGGATGCACACGATTCGCGTTCTGTCAACCCCCGCCGCCGCTCCGTTGTGGCCCTGACCTGCGCCGTTGATCGCGCCGTTACCGAGTCGCATGTTAAACTGTGAACATCGAAAGGGGCACGGGACACATGATTTTTAAGGTCGGAGACACCGTCGTTTACCCCCACCACGGAGCGGCGCTGATCGAAGCTATCGAAACCCGCACCATCAAGGGTGTACAAAAGGAGTATCTGGTCCTGAAGGTCGCACAGGGCGACCTGACCGTTCGGGTTCCCGCAGAGAACGCAGAGTATGTCGGCGTCCGCGACGTCGTCGGCCAGGAGGGCCTCGACAAGGTCTTCCAGGTACTGCGAGCTCCGCACACCGAGGAGCCGACCAACTGGTCCCGCCGCTACAAGGCCAACCTCGAGAAGCTCGCCTCCGGCGATGTGAACAAGGTGGCCGAGGTCGTCCGCGACCTGTGGCGTCGTGAGCAGGACCGCGGCCTGTCCGCTGGTGAGAAGCGGATGCTGGCCAAGGCCCGGCAGATTCTCGTCGGTGAGCTCGCGCTCGCGGAAGGTACCGACGACGTCAAGGCCGAGACCCTGCTCGACGAGGTTCTCGCAGCGGCTTCCTGACCGTGAAAACTACACCCGGTGACGGCAGTCGTGTCGTCGCTCTGGTTCCTGCCGCCGGCATGGGCGTGCGTCTCGGTGAGAACAAGCCGAAGGCGTTCGTCCACGTCGGCGGCAGTCCCATGCTCACTCGGGCGGTCCAGGGACTGATCGATTCCGGATCGGTCGACGACGTTGTGGTTATGGTGCCCGCCGAACTCGTCGCCGAGACCCGCGCCCTGCTGCCCGCTTCCGACGTGCCCGTGCAGGTCGTCGCGGGCGGGGCCGAGCGCACCGATTCGGTGCGGGCCGGTCTCGCCGCCGCGCCCGACGCCACCCTGGTACTGGTGCACGACGCCGCCCGGGCCCTGACTCCCCCGGCGCTCGTCACCCGCGTGGTGGAGGCGCTGCGCGCGGGCGCGCGGGCCGTGGTGCCCGCGGTGCCGGTGACCGACACCATCAAGTCCGTGGACGCGACCGGCGCCGTGACGGGTACCCCGGAACGATCCGGGCTGCGCGCCATCCAGACTCCGCAGGGCTTCGATGCCGCGCTGCTGCGCGCCGCCTACGCTGTGGGTACACAGGCGACAGATGACGCGGGGTTGGTGGAAATGCTCGGTGCGACCGTTCACACGGTGCTCGGCGACGCCCTGGCTTTCAAGATCACTACGCCGTTGGACCTGGTCCTCGCCAATACCCTTGCCGCGCGCCGTGATACGGCCGACGCCGCAGGTGGGCTGGACACGACACGCGAAGCGGTGATCACCCCGTGATGGATCCCATGGCGCTGCGCACCGGCATCGGCAGCGATGTGCACCCCGTCGAATCCGGCCGGCCCTGCTGGATGGCGGGCCTGCTGTTCGACGGTGACAGCGGCTGCGCGGGACATTCCGACGGTGATGTCGCGGCGCACGCCCTGTGCGACGCGCTGCTGTCGGCCGCCGGGCTGGGCGATGTGGGCGCGGTTTTCGGCACGGGCCGCCCGGAATGGGCGGGCGTGTCCGGCGCGGCCATGTTGAAAGAAGTCCGGCGGCTGCTCGACGAAGCCGGATTCACAATTGTCAATGCGGCTGTACAGGTAATTGGGAATCGCCCGAAAATCGGCCCGCGACGGGCCGAGGCGCAGCAGGTGCTGGGCGAGATTCTGGGTGCGCCGGTCTCGGTGTCCGGCACCACGACCGACGGATTGGGCCTCACCGGCCGCGGCGAGGGTGTGGCGGCGATCGCCACCGCGCTGCTGTGTTGTCGCGCCTGACGCACCCGTCATCCGCCCATTTCCCAACAGCTAGGATGCTCTGTCGTGACTCTGCGCCTTTTCGACACCGAGACGCGGACCCTGCGTGAATTCACGCCGCTGGTCCCTGGCAAAGCCTCGGTGTACCTGTGCGGCGCGACCGTTCAGGGGGAACCCCACATCGGGCACGTGCGCAGCGGCGTCGCCTTCGATGTGCTCCGACGGTGGCTGGCCGCCAATGATTTCGACGTCGCCTTCATTCGCAATGTCACCGATATCGACGACAAGATTCTGAACAAGGCCGCCGAGCACGGCCGCCCGTGGTGGGAGTGGGCCGCGACCCATGAGCGCGCCTTCGACCGCGCCTACGAGACGCTGGGCGTGCTGCCGCCGTCCGGCGAGCCGCGCGCCACCGGGCACATCACCCAGATGGTGCGGATGATGGAGCGGCTCATCGAACGCGGCCACGCCTACGCCTCCGAGGGCAATGTCTATTTCGACGTGCTGAGCTTCCCGGACTACGGAAAGTTGTCCGGGCACAAGCTCGATGACGTGCACCAGGGCGAGAGCGCGGGCCAGGGCAAGAAGGATCCGCGCGACTTCACGCTGTGGAAGGCCGCCAAGCCGGGTGAGCCCAGCTGGCCGTCGCCGTGGGGGCCGGGTCGCCCGGGCTGGCATCTGGAATGCTCCGCCATGGCCGAGTTCTATCTCGGACCGGAATTCGATATTCATTGCGGCGGAATGGATCTGGTTTTCCCGCACCACGAGAACGAAATCGCGCAGTCGCGCGCGGCCGGGGACGGATTCGCCCGCTACTGGCTGCACAACGGCTGGGTGACCATGGGCGGCGAGAAGATGTCCAAGTCGCTGGGCAATGTGCTGTCCATTCCGAACGTGCTGGAACGGGTCGGGGTGCGCGCGGTCGAACTGCGCTACTACCTGGGCAGCGTGAGCTACCGGTCCATGATCGAGTATTCCGATCAGGCGCTGACCGAGGCGGCCGCCGGATACCAGCGGCTGGAGGCCTTCGTGCTGCGGGTGGCCGAGCGCACGGGCGAGGTTCCGGTCGGGACCTGGACTCCGGCCTTCGGGGATGCGCTGAACGACGACCTCGGAGTTCCGCAGGCGCTGGCCGCGATTCACGGCGTGGTGACCGAGGGCAACAAGGCGCTCGACGCGGGTGACCTCTCGGGCGCGCGGATGCTGGCCGGGCAGGTCCGGGCCATGCTGGGCATTCTCGGTGTGGATCCGCTCGACGGGCACTGGGCCGCGCCGGCCGACAATTCCGCCGCCATCGCCGCGCTCGATGTGCTCATCGGCGCGGAACTGCAGCGGCGGCAGCAGGCGCGCGCCGACAAGGACTGGGCCACCGCCGACGCGGTCCGCGACCGGCTCTCGGCCGCGGGCGTCGAGGTCACCGACACGCCGCAGGGCGCGGAATGGTCCCTGGCCAAGGAGAAGAAGTAAGCGGTTCCGCACCGGCGGAACCCGGATAGCTCGAATACCGCGTCGGGTCGCCCGGATACCGCGTGGGCTAGCTCGCGCGGTGTGGCGGAGCGCACCGAATTCGGGGTGGCGAGCCAGCGTGGGGCACAATTCGTAGCGTCCCTCCGGCAATGCCGCGCGGCTCGTGGCCGGCCGGAGGCGCTGCTCTGGGGCAGCGCGAAAGTTCAGACAGGGGCGCAGCCGTTCGCTGCGCCGACCGGAGGCAGGTTTCCCGCATGATCGACCGTGAGCGGGTTCGTCCCGCGGCCGGGCCGAGGCGGGATACCCGCGAAATACGGAAGGCGAAGTGATGGCAGGCAATTCCCAGCGACGCGGGGCGACGCGCAAGTCCGGCACCAAGAAGGGGCAGACCGTCGGGTCGGGCGGGCAGCGCCGCCGCGGGCTCGAGGGCAAGGGCGCGACGCCCAAGGCCGAGGACCGCACCTATCACCCGGCCGCGAAGCGCGCCAAGGCGAAGGCCAAGGCGCAGGCGGCGGCCGTCACCACCCGGTCGCGCAATGCGGCCCGGCCCATCGCGGGCCGCAAGGACAACGAGGGTCCGGAGCTGGTGCTCGGCCGCAACCCCGTGGTGGAGTGCCTGCGCGCGGGTGTGCCCGCCACCGCGCTCTATGTCGCCAATGGCACCGAGAACGACGACCGGCTCAGCGAGGCGGTGAAGACGGCCGCGGAGATCGGTATCTCGATCCTGGAGGTGCCGCGCACCGACCTGGACAAGATGAGCCACAACGGCATGCATCAGGGCATGGCGCTGCAGGTGCCGCCGTACCGGTACGCCCACCCGGACGATCTGGTCGACCGGGTGCACAACTCGGGCGCCCCGGCGCTGCTGGTGGCGCTGGACAATATCTCCGATCCGCGCAATCTGGGTGCGGTCATCCGCTCGGTGGCGGCCTTCGGCGGGCAGGGTGTGGTGATCCCGCAGCGGCGCAGCGCCAGTGTCACCGCGGTGGCGTGGCGCACCAGTGCGGGTGCGGCAGCGCGGCTTCCGGTCGCGCGGGCCACGAATCTGACTCGCACGCTGAAGGATTGGGCGAACAAGGGCTACCAGATCGTCGGCCTCGACGCGGGCGGCGACACTACTCTCGACGAATTCGACGGCAGCGCACCGACTGTCATCGTGGTCGGCTCGGAGGGCAAGGGCTTGTCGCGCCTGGTGCGCGAGACCTGCGATTCGATCCTGAGCATTCCGATGGCGGGTCCGGTCGAGTCGCTCAATGCCTCGGTGGCGGCGGGCGTAGTGCTGGCCGAGGTGGCGCGGCAGCGCCGGGCCTGATTCGGTCGCTCGACCATCACTTTGCCGGGCTGGTGAGCCTCGATATCCAAGTGGCGCAAGCGAACACCGCGCGTCAGCCTGCCGCCACGGGGCTTCCGCCCGTAAACTCGGGCGGTGGTCTTCGATCAGCCGCCCCTCGGATCCCCTGTCGAGCACGAGCATGCGACGGCCGTCCTGCTGCTGGGTGTGCTCAGCGTGTTCTGTTGCGGCGCGCTGGGTCCCATCGCCTGGGCGCTCGGACGGCGCGCGCTGAACGAGATCGAGGAGGGCGGGGGCCGCTTCGGCGGCCGGGTGCAGGTCCTGGTGGGCTATGTCCTCGGCGTCATCGGGACCTGTCTGATGGTGGTCTTCGCCTGCATCTTCCTGCTGATGGTCCTCAGCGGGCGCGCCTAGCCGAACGGCCCGATCAGGCCCGGCCGAGAGGCCCGGTCAGTCCAGACCGGGCCGGCGCTCGCCACCCGTCACGGCATCCCAGGCGGGCCATTCGCCACTGACGCTGCCGGTCCACTTGGGCGGGCGGCGGTCCTTGAGGGCCGCGACGCCCTCGCCGCCGTCGGTGCTCTTGGCGACGTAGTCGTTGAGCTCGGCTTCCAAGCGGCCCACGGTTTCCGGGGCCATGGTGGGGGCCTCCCACAGCAGGCGCTTGGACAGGGCCACCGGGAGCGGGGCCGAACCGTGCGCGATGTCGTGGGCCACCTCGAGGGCGGTCGGCAGCACCTCGGCGGCGTGCAGGCAGGAATTGGCGATGCCCAGCGAGTACGCCTCGGCGCCGTCGAAGGTGCGGCCGGTGAGCAGCAGGTCGGCGGCGCGGGCGCTACCGATCAGGCGGGGCAGGGTCCAGTGCGCGAACCCGTCGGCGAGCGCGCCGCGGCGAACCTGGTTGAGCGCGTACACCGCGTCGCGGGCGACATAGCGCAGGTCGCACTGCAGCGCGATCTCCAGGCCGATACCCACCGCGTGCCCGTTCACCGCCGCGATGACCGGTTTCCGGATCCGGAACGGCGGCGGATCGATCAGGCCGTTGACCTCGCCGACCTTCAGCGACAGGTCCGCGCCCGCGCAGAACGCGGGCGGGGTCCCGGTGATGACGACCGCGCCGATGGCGTCGTCTTCGTCGCAGCGGCGCAGCGACGCACCGAGTTCCGACGCCATGGCCGGGGTCAGTGCGTTCTGCTGGGCGGGCCGATTGAGCGTGAGCACGGCGACGCCGCCGGAGACGTCCACGTGCAATTCCGAACTCATGCTGGAAGATTATGCCCTCTGTGTTTGATTTGCCCTCCGCTCCGCTCCGGGCAGGTTCGCTGGGCTGGAGGTCTCGATTCTTCCCTCCCTCCGCGCCTCCGCTGCGCTCCCCCGCTCCGCTCAGTCCAGCATCGAGACGCTCCGCGAACCTTTGGGTTTCGCCCAACGAAAGCCGGTCCGACTGCGCAGACCGGGCTTTCAGCCGCGCAGGATCTGCCGCCCGATGGCGTACTTGTGCACCTCGGTCGGGCCATCGTAGAGCCGGAAGGCGCGCATGTCGCGGAAGATCATCTCGACCACGGTCTCGTCGGAGATGCCGATGCCGCCGAGCACCTGGACGCAGCGGTCGGTGACCTTGAACAGCTCCTCGGAGACGTAGGACTTGGCGATGGAGGATTCGTGGCGGGCCTTGTGGCCCTGATCCATCAGCCAGCACGCGTGCCAGATGGTCAGGCGGCACTGGTGCAGCGCAATCTCGTTGTCCGCCAACATGAACGACACGCCCTGATGCTCGCCGATGGGCTTGCCGAAGGCGGTGCGGGTCTTGGCGTAGTCGACCGCGATGGCCTGCGCCCGCTCGGCCGCGCCCAGCCAGCGCATGCAGTGGGTGAGACGGGCCGGGGCCAGCCGCAGCTGGGCGTAGCGCAGCGCCTGGCCGGTCTCGCCGAGCACGGATTCCCTGGGCAGCACCAGGTTGTCGAAGCGCACCACCGCGTGGCCGCCGACGTAGTTGCGGTCCATGGTGTTCATGACGCGTTCGATCACGATCCCGGGCGCGTCGCCCTCGCAGAGGAACAGGGTGGGACCCTCGGGCAGGTGCGGGTTGGCGGCCACACGCGCCATGATGATCCAGGTCTTGGCACCGTCGGCGCCGGTGATCAGCCACTTGCGACCGTTGATGGTGAAGTTCTCGCCGTCGAAGGTGGCCTCGGTGGCGAGCTGGTTGGGGTCGGAGCCGGCGCCGCCCGGCTCGGTCATGGCGAAGACGCTGCGCTGGTGGCCGTCGATCACCGGCTGCAGGAAGCGTTGCGTCTGGTCCGGATTCGCGATCTTGGAGAGCAGGAACATATTGCCCTCGTCGGGCGCGGCGCAGTTCATGGCGACGGGGCCGAGGGTGGACCAGCCGGCCGCCTCGTACAACACGGCCTGCTCGAGGTGGGTCAGGCCGCGCCCGCCCAGCTCGACCGGGGCCTGGATGGTGAGCAGCTTCTCGGCGCGGGCCAGCTCGACCAGTTCCTGCCGCAGCTCGTCGTCGGGGCCGTGTGTGGTCAGGCGCGGATCACGCTCGAAGGGCACGATCTTGTCGATGACGAACCGGCGAACCCGATCACGTTCGGCAGCAAGGTCGGCGGGAATCGAGAAGTCGATCATCGTTTGTCACCATCCGTCAGGAGTCGCGGTCGAGCCGAGCATACGACGACCACCCCACCCGACTGAAGGCACCCGCCATCAAACGAGGACGCGGCGCAGGAAATCCTCGACTTCGGCCCGGTAGGCGCCGGGTTGATCGTCGTGAACGAGGTGGCCGGCGTCGGGGATGACGACGTGGCGGGCATCCGGGTGGAGCTCGGCCATCTCGCGCATCTGCCCCGGCGGAGTGATGGTGTGCTCGCCCTCGATCAGCAGGGCCGGGACGGTGACGGATTTCCACTGCGCCCAGAAATCGCGCGTACCCCATTCCTCCGAGATGTCACGGAAGGTCGGGACCTCACCGTGCAGGCGGTAGCCGTCGGGGCCCGGCCGGAACGAGTCGAGGAAATAGCGTCCCGCGACCGGGCCGAAGAATTCCAGCACGGCTCGCTCGTCCGGAAACGGTTGCGGCCAAGCCGAAATCACGGCCGCCCAATTCTCCGCGGTACGGCCCTGGAAGTCCGGCGCCATATCCTCGACCACCAGTGCGCGCACCCGCTCCGGATACGCCGCGGTGAACATCCATCCGTGCAGTCCGCCCATCGAATGCCCGATCACCACCATGGGTTCGGTGATGTCCGAGGTCGCCGCGGCCAGATCGGCCACGAACGCCTCGGTGGTGAGCTCGGCGGGCGCGGGGCGTCCGTGCCCGGCGGCATCGAACGTGTATACGTGCCCGAATTCGCGCAGCCAGGGCAGCTGGGCCCGCCAGGTCCGGGCGCTGCCCATCAATCCGTGCAGCAGCAGGATCGGCGCACCCGCGCCGCCTTCGTCGTACAACATCGCCCCGACCATGTGTTCCGAGTTGGTTATTGCCTCGAACGATACGTCGCGGGCGCGGAGTACATTCGCACCCATGGCAGTCGTCAAGATCAACGCAATCGAGGTTCCCGAGGGCGCGGGCCCCGAACTGGAGAAGCGCTTCGCGCACCGTGCGCACGCGGTGGAGAACTCGCCGGGTTTCCTGGGTTTCCAGCTGCTCCGCCCGGTCTCCGGTGACAACCGGTATTTCGTTGTCACGCAGTGGGATTCGGAGGAGTCCTTCGCGGCGTGGCGGGACGGCCCGGCGCGCGAGGCGCACGCGGGCGAGGCACGCAAGCCGGTCTCCACCGGCGCGTCGCTGCTGGAGTTCGAGGTCGTCCTCGATGTACCGGCCAAGAACGCCTGATCAACGCCATCGTCCACAACCCCGGCCCGCGGTGGTTCCCGGCTGACGACAGCGTCAGCCGGGAACTCGCGATTCACGCCTCGAAGGTGGCATCCAGCTCGATGGTCTCGACGCCGGCCAGCGCCTTGGACACCGGGCAGCCCGCCTTGGCGGCCTCGGCGGCGGCCAGGAAGCCCGCCTCGTCGATGCCCGACGCCTTGCCGGCCACCGTCAGCTTGATCTTGGAGATGCGGAAGCCGCCGGCCGGGTCCGGGCCCAGGGTCACGTCGGCGGTGATGTCCAGGCCCTGCACGGTGCCGCCGGCATTGCCGATCTGAGCCGACAGCGCCATCGCGTAGCAGGAGGAGTGCGCGGCCGCGATGAGCTCTTCGGGGCTGGTGGTGCCGTCGGCCTCGTCGGCAGTGCGCTTCGGGAACGAGACGTCGTACTTGCCGACGCCCGAGCTGACCAGCTCGACCTGACCGGAACCGTCCTGCAGGCCGCCGGACCAGGCGGTACGCGCGCTACGTGTAGGCATCACTGTCCTTTCGTGAGAGGGGGAACTCAACTCCCGAGGCTCTCAGGGACTACGCCCCCGAACCCCCGGGAAATCGGTACGGGTCGAACCTACTCCGCTCGAAAGCGGGGCGGGCTCACGATCATTCGGTGTTCATCCCTCAGACGGCCACGGCCGTGCGGTGGTCCCAGTCCTCGAGCACCCGCGGCCACGACTTCTCGTGCCGGTCCCGGGTCACGTCGTTCGGGAAGCCGGCGTGGGTGAGGAGTAGGGCGGTGCCCGCGCCGTGCGCCGAAAGTTCCAGGGTGAGCACGGTTTCCGTGCCCTCGGTCCTGCCGGTGACCCAGGTCAGCTCGACCAGGCGGTCGGGTTCCAGCCGCAGGAATCGGCCGTAGTGCGGGTGGCCGCCGCCCGCGGTGAAGAAGAACGGCTGGTTCACCACCGGGCGCATGAGGATCGAACCCGGGTCGGCGAACCAGAGTCCGAACTGCTGGGTGCACTGGTGGTAGAGCTCGGCGGGCGAGGCCGCCATGATGCGTTCCGCGACCAGGAAGAACGGTCGCGCGGCGAGGTCGGGTGGCCGCAGGGGCGCAACGTCCATGGGCCGCGACGATACCGCCCCGGCCCGTGCTCACCCGGGATTGGTGACCCGAGCCAGCACGATGCCGCCGATGATCATGGACAGCGCCAGCACCCGGCCCGCGCTCACCGGGTCTTTCTGCACCACGATGCCCAGCCCGATCGCGCCCACCGCGCCGATGCCGGTGAAGATGGCGTACGCGGTGCCCACCGGCAGCGACTGCATGGCATGGGACAGCAGGTACACCGCGACCGCCGCGAGCACGAAGCACAGCAGGGTGGGCAGCGGCTTGGTGAAATTCTGGGTCGGCTTGATGGATTGCGACCACGCGATCTCGACCACGCCGGCCAAACCCAGGACGAGCCAGTTCATTTCAGTACTCCTTTCCCAGGGTGCGAGCGGTGGCGAGCGCGGCGGCATAGCAGGCGTCGTGCTCGTCGCGCAGGTGGGCCAGCGCCGGATCCTGGCGCGAGTTCACCAGTTCGGCATGGACGAAAACCGTGTCGTCGACGGCGAAGTGGCCTGCGAAGAAGTCGCGGAGGTAGCGCTCCTGATAGTCGTAGATCGCCTTCGGCGCGCCCGGCGAGTACGCGCCGCCACGCGCGGTGACGACCACGAATCGGGTGGGGGCCAGCGACATTCGCGGAAAGGTGATCTGATCCAGCCACGCCTTGAGGCTCGCCGGGATCGAGTAGTTGTACATCGGCGTGCCGATCAGCACGACATCGGCGGCGCGGATCTCGGCCAGCAGTGGCGCGACGATCTCCCAGGCCCGCTGCTGCGCAGGAGAATCCACCAATTCGGCCAGACGGTCGAGATCGGTGCGACCGTGGGCCAGTACCCGGTCGCACAGTTCGGTCCAGCCCTCGCCGATGAACGGGATCGGCTCGGCGGCCAGGTCGCGGTGAACGTAGGCGCCGCCGGGGTATTCGGCGCGCCAGGCGGTGGCGAAAGCGGCGCTCAGCTCACGGCTGACCGAGGTGCGGCGGGCGCTGGCGTCGAGGTGCAGCAGGGCGGTCATGGTCGAAGCTCCCATCAACTGGACGTTGTGTCCGTTTACCCTTTCGAACAGTAGGCCACAACCGGACAGATTGTCCACTTATTCCCGGAGGGCTACAGTGAGCTGCATGAACACCCCCGGCCTGCCACTGCTCAACGACCGGTCCGCGCCCGCCGAGCGCGCCGACGCCGCCCGCAATCGGGCCAAGGTGCTGGCCGCAGCCGCGGAACTGTTCGCCGGGAGTGACCCGCGCACCGTCACCATGGACGACATCGCCAAGGCGGCCGGGGTCGGGCGGGGGACGCTGTACCGGCGCTATCCGGACGTGGGATCCATCGCCGTCGCCCTGCTCGACGAGCACGAGCGGGCACTCCAGGAGCAGCTGCTGCGCGGCGAGCCACCCCTGGGACCGGGCGCGCCGCCCGCCGAACGACTGGCCGCGTTCTACGCCGCCATGGTCGAATTGCTGGACGCCCACGCCCATCTGGTGCTCGGCGCGGAGACCGGCGGTGCGCGTTTCCGCACCGGGGCCTATCAGTTCTGGGCGGTGCACGTACGCGCCCTGGTCACCGAAGCCGGTGTGGCCGAGCCAGATTCACTCGTGGACCCGCTGCTCGCACCGCTCGCCGCCGAGGTGTACCGGCATCAGCGCGAACGCGGGCTCGGGTCCGGGCAGATCGCCGCGGGCCTGGCGAAACTCGCACACGGCGTGCTGGGACCGGCGGGCTGACCCGGCGACACGACCGCTCACCGGGCGGGTGAACGGCCGCATCGCGCGGTATTCGCCTGTCTCACACCATGTCACGGCGTCGAATCAGCCAGATCGTTCCGGCCGCGAAGACGACGACGTACGCGGCTAGCACCAGCAGGGACGCGCCGCGGCCGAGGACGTCCAGGACACCGGGGGTGGCCGGGCCGCCCACCGTGCGCAGGGAACCCGCCAGGGAGCCGGCGGCCGTGCCGGGCAAGTGGTCGGTGACGGCCCGGATGGGCGCGAAGATCGCCGCGACGCCGCCCAACAGGTTCTCCACCACCAGCACCCACACCAGCCCCAGACCCACCGCCAGCGCGGGACCCCGGGCGACCGCCCCGATCAGCGCGCCCGCCAGCGTCCACATGCCCAGAATGGCGGCGCCGGAACCGATTCCGAGCAGCATCCGGCCCGCCGAGGGCAGCGCCAGGGACCGACCCTGGGAGCCGGCGATGAGCGCGGCCACGCCGGTGTCGATCACGAAGGCGGCCAGCACCAGCGCGACCACCGTCACCGCCAGGCTCAGCACCACCGCGCCGATCACCTGCACCCGCGAAGGCCCCTGTGTGAGTGCGGTTTTCCAACTGCCCCAGCCGTAGCCACTGCCCACCGCGAGCGCGCCCAGCACCAGCATGAGCGCCCCGCCGAACATGGCCATGCCCTGCGTGAACACCTCCGGCACGGCCGCGGGCAGCATCTGCTGCAGGAGCAGCTCACGCGGCAAGCCGTTGGACATGCGGGTGGTGCTGCCGGTGGTGTAGGCCAGGTAGTTGAACAGGTAGGCGAAGGTGAGATTCAACAGGATCCAGGTGCCGAGCACGATCCAGAAGGCGGGCCACCTGCGCAGCCGCAGCAGTTCGGCCCGGGTGCTGGCCAGTAGGTCGGTCATTTCGCCGTCTCCGTCATCTCGAAAAAGACTTCTTCCAAGGACTTTTCGTCGGCGCGCAGCTCGAGCAGCTCCGCGCCCGCCTCGATGACCGCGCGCGCCACCTCGGGTGCGTTCGCGGCTCCGGCCTCGACACGAATACCGTTGGCGGTCACCAGCGCCGACCGCTCCCCCACCACTGCGCGCACCGCCGGGAAGGCGACCTCCAGTGGCTCCGCGCGCACCAGAAGCGCGGCCGTGCCGCGCAATTCGCGCACCGTCGACTCGACCTGCAGTCGCCCGGCGGAGATGACGCCGACGCGATCACAGATCTCCTGCACCTCGCTGAGCAGGTGGCTGGACAGCACCACGGTGTGCCCGTCGGCGGCGAGTCCGGTGATGAGCTCGCGCATCTCGGCCATGCCCGCCGGATCCAGGCCATTGGTGGGTTCGTCGAGTATCAGCAGGTCGGGGCGGCCGAGCAGGGCGGCCGCGACACCGAGGCGCTGCTTCATGCCGAGCGAATAGGTGCGGAACCGGTCCTTGCCGCGGGCGCTGAGGGCCACCCGGTCCAGGGCGTCGGCGACCGCGTCGTCGCCGACACCCCGGTAACGGGCCAGGACGCGCAGGTTGTCCCGGCCCGACAGGTAGGGGTAGAAGCCGGGGCTCTCGATGAGAACGCCGGTGCGGCGCAAGGTTTCCGGCTCGCCGGGCTGCCGCCCGAGCACGGTCGCGCCGCCGGACGACGGACGGATGAGACCGACCAGCATGCGCAGCGTGGTGGTCTTGCCCGCGCCATTGGGACCCAGGAAACCGTAGATCTCACCGCGGCGGACGCTCATGCTCACGGCGTCCACGGCGGTGTGGGAGCCGTAGCGCTTGGTCAGCCGATCGGTGACGACGACCGCGGTCGGTGCGTCAGGCCCGGAGGAGGCAGCCTGCGTAACCATGGAGGGCCCGCGGCGGCCGCCATCGGATACTGCTTCGTTCATGGGCACAACGATTCGCCGCGACGCACGGGAAAAAATCCGTCGCAACGCGCGATCCGGCGTACGTATCTGGACGTATTTGGCCGCGACACAGTGCCGCTGCCCGCAGACGGCGCTACGGTGCTGCTATGGACACACGCGGGGGAAGGCTCGGGCGACGCGACGTGCTCCCGGCGCTGGCGGTGGGGGCGATACAACTCGGCTTCGGGACCTTGGCCAATCATCACCAGACGGTGGTGCGCCAGCTCGATATGTACGGATATGCGCTGCTCATCGCCGGTCCGGCACTGCTGGTACTACGTCGGCGCCGCCCGCTGGAAGTGTTCTACGCGACGCTGGCCGTGGCGGTCGCGTACCTACTGCTCGGTTACGGCTACGGGCCGATCTTCGTCTCGCTCATCGTCGCCTTCCTGACCGCCGCCGTCCTCGGATCCCGTTGGTACACCTATCCGTTCGTGGCCGCGGGCTACCTGCTCATGGTATGGCCGATGCCCGGCTGGCGCGGGTACCACACCGGCGCCTGGCAGGAATTCGGTTTGCTCGCCTGGCTTTTCGTGCTCGCGGCGGCGGCAGAGGGCATCCGGCAGCGGCGCGCCGCCGTCATCGCGCGCCGGCAGCGCGGCGAGGCGGCCCGCCGCGAGGAACAGGCCGAGCGCGAACGCGAACAGGCCCAGCGCGCACTGGAATCGGCCGAGCGGGAACAGCGGGTCACCGAGGAGCGCCTGGCCATCGCGCGCGAACTGCACGACGTGCTCGCGCACAGCCTCTCCCTGATCAATGTGCAGTCCTCGGTCGCGCTGGAACTGCTCGACCGCAAGCCCGAACAGGCCGCCACCGCGCTGGCCGCCATCAAATCGGCCAGCAAGGACGCGCTCGGTGAGGTGAACGCGCTGCTGCGCTCGATTCGCGGCGGCACCGCCACCGTGACCGCGCCGACCGCACCCACCATCGGCATCACCGACCTCGACAAGCTCACCGGACCGGCCCGCGCCGCCGGGCTGGAAGTGCACACCATGGTGACCGGTGGGCCGCGCCGGCTGCCCGCCGTGGTCGACGTGGCCGCAGCGCGGATCGTGCAGGAGTCGCTCACCAATGTGGTGCGGCACGCGCCCGGCGCGAGCGTGCTCGTCACCGTGCACTACGCCGCCGAGCGGCTGCAGCTCACCATCGACAACACCCGGCCCACCCGCCAGCCCGCGCCGCAGTCGCCGACAGGCGGCCACGGCATCACCGGCATGACCGAACGCGCCCACGCCCTGGGCGGGCAACTGTCCGCAGAACCGAAGGCCGACGGCGGATTTCGGGTGAAGGCCCGGCTGCCCACCCACCTCGTGCGGAACGAACCGATTGCGTGAGCACGGAATTGGAGGACGCGTCGTGCCCATCCGGGTGGTGATCGCCGATGATCAGGCGCTGGTGCGAGCGGGCTTCGTGGCGCTGCTCGGCGCGCAGGAGGACATCGAGGTGGTGGGCGAGGCCGACAATGGCGCCCAGGCCCTCGACCTAGCCCGCGAACTCGTGCCCGATGTCGTACTCATGGACATTCGCATGCCGGTGCTGGACGGCCTCGCCGCCACCCGCGCCATCGCCGCCGATCCGGTCCTCGCCGCGGTGCGGGTCGTCGTCCTGACCACCTTCGAACTCGACGAATACGTCTTCGAGGCCATGCGTTCCGGCGCCACCGGCTTCCTCGTCAAACACACCGAACCCGCCGACCTGGTCAAGGCCGTGCGCGTGGTCGCGGGCGGTGACGCGCTGCTCTCCCCCAGCATCACCCGGCGCCTGGTCGCCGAATTCGCCGCGCACGCCAAACCCGCACCCGCGGCCGAATTCTCGGCGCTCACCGACCGCGAACGCGAGGTCATGACCCTGGTCGCCGAGGGCCTCACCAATGCCGAGATCGCCGACCGGCTCTACATGAGCCCCGCCACCGCCCGCACCCACGTCAGCCGGATCCTGGTGAAGCTGGGTGCGCGTGACCGCACCCAGCTGGTCGTCATGGCCTACGAATCCGGTCTGGTCAGGCCGGGCTGGCAGTAGCGCCGAACTCGGCGGCCGCCGGAATCACCTCGCGGCCGAGCACTTCCAGCGCCGTGACGTCGTCGACACCCGCCACCCGGCCGATGACGAGGTCGATCCCCATGTCCGCCAGCCACTTCAGCTGCCCCAGCACCTGGCCGACGCCCCCTCCGCCCGGGCCGGGATCGAAGGCGAAGGCACAGCTCTTGCGGATCTCGCGCGGATCGCGGCCGATCTCCACGCACATCCGGTCCAGCAGCGCGATCTTGGCGGGCAGGTCCGGGCCCGGGCGCAGGCTCGCCACATCCGCGTAGCGCGCCACCAGCGGCAGCGTGCGGCGCTCGCCGTCCCCGCCGATGAGTATCGGCGGATGCGGCCGATACGCGCCCTGCGGCGAATTCCGCACGGCCTGCGGCGCGTTCAGCGGACGCTCCACCCGAAAGTGCTTGCCGAGCACGGGTTCCGAGGCGCCCCGCGCATCGGTCCACATGGCCAGGCAGATCCGCAGCGCCTCGTCCAGCATCTCGTAGCGCTCGCGCAGCGGCGGGAACGGCAGGCCGTAGCCCTCCACATCACCCGTGGAGGTCCCCGCACCGATCCCCAGCCAGGCCCGGCCGCCGGACAGCACATCCAGGGTGGTGACCAGCTTCCCGAGCATGGCCGGATGCCGGTAGTGCACCCCCGACACCAGTGCGGTCAGCTGCACCCGCGACGTGTGGGCCGCGATGAACGACAGCGTCGAATACGCCTCCAGCACATTCTGTTCCACACGCCCCAGCCACGGGCTCTGCCAGAGATGGTCACCCACCGCGATGACCGAGAACCCACCGTCCTCGGCCGTGCGGACCACCTCCGCCAGCCGCGATCCGATCCGTTCCGAAGGGGTGTCCAGGGCGAAGTTCGTCAGATGCAATCCGAGTTCCATGACTCCACCCTCCGCCCGGCGGCGGCGCGAAACATCCGTCCGCAGACCACATCCCGGCTACGCCTCGGCGCGTAGTCAGTGCGCGGCCCCGAGCGCCAGCCCGCGCCGGATGGCCCGTTCCACCGGCGAATACGCGCCGTCCGGGCGGTCCAGTACGCACGGCTCGCGCAGCAGCAGCGGCGGCTGGGCCATGAACTTCGGGCGGCCGACGCGATTGGGCTGGGCGGCGTGCACCAGGAAGGGATGGCAGAGGTAGACGTCGCCGGCCCGGCCGGTCGCGACGGCCTCGGGGAGATCGGCCGTGGCGGTGTAGAACTCGTGGAGGTCGAACATGGTGGTGCCCGCCTCGCCGAGCGGCTCCAGTACCGGCGCCAGCCGCAGGTGCGAGCCGACCCGGATACGCGTCGGGGCGTCATCGACGCCGACATCGGAGAACAGGAACAACATCAGCAGGGCGCGGCCCTTGGAGTGGATGTTCACGCGCCAGCTCAGGTAGTCGTCGCGGGCGGCATCGCCGGGAAAACTCACATCGACGTGCCAGCCGTCGTCGCCCGGCGGCTCCGGGCTGGGGAATCGAATCGGCCAGCTGCCCAGGGTTTTCCGGGGGAACCAGCGGCCGGGACCGACCAGTTGATCGAAGGCGGCGAGCAGCGGCGGCGCGGTGACCGCCCGCGCGAAGGGCTCCTGGGCGTGGTCCCACAGCCGGATGACCGGCTGGGTCCAGGTCGACGGATCCTCCGGGTCGCAACCGGTTGCGCGCCAGAGGATCTCGCGGCCCGCGGCGGCCGTCTCGGCGGAGAAGGCTCCCTCGACCTTCACGAATCCCTCGGTGATGAAGTCCTCGATCTGTGTCTCGGAGAGCATGCTGCCGCCCTTTCCGCGCCCGGTCCCTCCGGACAGCTATCCGAGCATGGGCGATACCAGGATCGCGCCGCCACCGAATTTCTCTCCCCGGGCACACGAAAAGCCCCGCCCTCCCGAAGGAGAACGGGGCTTTCGTTGTCGCTGAGACCTTACTCGCCCGAGGCGGAGGCCGGAGCCTCACCCGCGAGGGCGGCGACCGGCTTGTCCTCGACGCCGGAGTCCGACTTCTTGGTCAGCTTGGCCCTCGGCGTGAACGTGAACTTGGCGTTCTCGCCCTGGCCTTCGCCGTCCCAGCCCTCGACGTCCACCACCACGACCTGACCGGCGCCCAGTTCGCCGAAGAGGATCTTCTCCGACAGCTGGTCCTCGATCTCGCGCTGAATGGTGCGACGCAGCGGGCGGGCACCCAGGACCGGGTCGAAACCGCGCTTGGCCAGCAGGCTCTTGGCCTGTTCGGTCAGCTCGATCTCCATGTCCTTGTTCTTCAGCTGGTTGGCGACGCGGCCGATCATCAGGTCGACCATCTGGATGATCTGGTCCTGAGTGAGCTGGTGGAACACGATCACGTCGTCGATACGGTTGAGGAACTCGGGCCGGAAGTGCTTCTTCAGCTCGTCGTTGACCTTGAGCTTCATCCGCTCGTAGTTCGAGCCCTCGTTGTTGGACTGCGCGAAGCCCAGACCCACGGCCTTCGAGATGTCCGAGGTACCGAGGTTCGAGGTGAAGATCAGCACCGTGTTCTTGAAGTCGACCGTGCGACCCTGACCATCGGTCAGGCGGCCGTCCTCGAGGACCTGCAGCAGGGTGTTGTAGATCTCCTGGTGCGCCTTCTCGATCTCGTCGAACAGCACCACCGAGAACGGCTTGCGACGCACCTTCTCGGTGAGCTGGCCGCCCTCCTCGTAGCCCACGTAGCCCGGAGGGGCACCGAACAGCCGCGAGGCGGTGAAGCGGTCGTGGAACTCGCCCATGTCGATCTGGATGAGCGCGTCGTCCTCGCCGAACAGGAAGTTCGCCAGCGCCTTCGACAGCTCGGTCTTACCGACACCGGACGGACCGGCGAAGATGAACGAGCCCGACGGACGCTTCGGGTCCTTCAGACCGGCGCGGGTGCGGCGGATGGCCTTGGACACGGCCTTGACCGCGTCCTCCTGGCCGATGATCCGCTTGTGCAGCTCGTCCTCCATGCGGAGCAGACGGGTGGTCTCCTCCTCGGTGAGCTTGAACACCGGGATACCGGTCCAGTTGGCCAGCACCTCTGCGATCTGCTCGTCGTCGACCTCGGCCACGACGTCCAGATCGCCGGAGCGCCACTGCTTTTCGCGCTCGGCCCGCTTGGCGACGAGCTGCTTCTCCTTGTCGCGCAGACGCGCGGCCTTCTCGAAGTCCTGCGCGTCGATCGCGGACTCCTTCTCCCGGCGCGCCTCGGCGATCTTGTCGTCGAACTCGCGCAGGTCCGGCGGCGCGGTCATCCGGCGGATGCGCATGCGCGCACCGGCCTCGTCGATGAGGTCGATCGCCTTGTCCGGCAGGAAGCGGTCGTTGATGTAGCGGTCCGCGAGGGTAGCGGCGGCGACGAGAGCGCCATCGGTGATCGAAACCCGGTGGTGCGCCTCGTAGCGGTCGCGCAGACCCTTGAGGATGTTGATGGTGTGCTCGACCGTCGGCTCGCCCACCTGGACCGGCTGGAACCGGCGCTCCAGGGCGGCGTCCTTCTCGATGTACTTGCGGTACTCGTCGAGCGTGGTGGCGCCGATGGTCTGCAGCTCACCGCGAGCCAGCTTGGGCTTCAGGATCGAGGCCGCGTCGATCGCGCCCTCGGCCGCGCCCGCACCCACCAGGGTGTGCAGCTCGTCGATGAACAGGATGATGTCGCCGCGGGTGTTGATCTCCTTGAGCACCTTCTTCAGGCGCTCCTCGAAATCACCGCGGTAGCGGCTGCCCGCGACCAGGGAACCCAGGTCGAGGGTGTACAGCTGCTTGTCCTTGAGCGTCTCCGGCACCTCGCCGTTGACGATGGCCTGGGCGAGACCCTCCACGACGGCGGTTTTACCGACGCCGGGCTCACCGATCAGGACCGGGTTGTTCTTGGTACGGCGGCTCAGCACCTGCATCACGCGCTCGATTTCCTTCGAGCGGCCGATGACCGGGTCGAGCTTGCCCTCGAGGGCGGCCTGGGTCAGGTTGCGGCCGAACTGGTCCAGCACCAGCGAGGTGGACGGGGTCCCCTGCTCGCCGCGCGAACCGGAACCCTCGACGGGCTCCTTGCCCTGGTAACCCGACAGCAGCTGGATGACCTGCTGGCGCACCCGGTTCAGGTCCGCGCCCAGCTTGACCAGCACCTGCGCCGCGACGCCCTCACCCTCGCGGATCAGGCCGAGCAGAATGTGCTCGGTGCCGATGTAGTTGTGCCCGAGCTGCAGCGCCTCGCGCAGCGACAGCTCCAGCACCTTCTTGGCGCGCGGGGTGAACGGAATGTGGCCGGACGGGGCCTGCTGGCCCTGACCGATGATCTCCTCGACCTGCGAACGCACACCCTCCAGCGAGATGCCAAGGGATTCCAGCGACTTCGCCGCGACGCCCTCGCCCTCGTGGATCAGGCCCAGCAGGATGTGCTCGGTGCCGATGTAGTTGTGGTTGAGCATCCGGGCCTCTTCTTGGGCCAGGACAACGACCCGCCGCGCGCGGTCGGTGAACCTCTCGAACATCGCTCCCTCACTCTCCTGCTCCGCCATCACTGGCATCCGGCGCTTCAGACCCTGTGCTGCCCTTCTGGTCGCCAGCCTGCCATGAAGCCCTGGGGTTGCATCCCCCGACTCCACTCTAGTTGCCGGGGGTCACGCACGTCGTCCGTCCACCCTATTGCGAACCGGCGACAGTACGACTCATTCAGTCATAACGGGGCAGTTGCGCGGACCGTTTCCGAATCGGCTACGCCCACAGCGAACAGTCACGTTCGGGGTTCCTCAGTCGCCGGTGACGGGCGGGACGAACTCGCACGGCACCGGCTGGGCATGCTCCGGATCGAGCGCGTTGAGGGCCATCATGGCCGCGCGGCGACTGCCGGCGATGGCCATGTGATCGGAGAAGTCGACCGGGCAACCGTCCTGCATCAGATCATTGGTGACGTTCGGAGCCGGGACCAGCGCGATGGCGGGCCATACCGCCTCGTCGAAGTTGGAGGCCAGGTTGGTGTAGGTGACCGACGGGTCGTAGACGCCGTCGGCGTTCAGCGCATTCATGAACGAGGAGTTGCCGAGCATCTCCGGGCACGCCTGACACACGACGCCCATGGCGGCCAAGTTGTCCACCTGGTCGGCGCTCGCGCCGAGCTGCCGTCCGAAGGCGCGCACGACGTTCATCTGGTCGCCGAAGATGCCCAGCCACGGAGGCGCGATGGCCACGAAACGGTTGACCTTGCCCGAGCCGCCGAGCCGCTTGATGTAGTACTCGCCGACCGTGTTGCCCTGCGAGTGGGCGACGAAGTCGACCTGCGCCGCACCGGTCGCGGACAGCACGCGGCTCACAAAGGCGCCCAGCTGTGCGGCGCTCTCGGGGATCGGCTTCATACCGCCCAGCGCGGACAGCGGCCACGGCACGTCGAGGGCGCCATAGGTCAGGGCGAAGACGCAGTAGCCCTGGTTGGCGAGCAGTGGCGCGTAGGCGCCCCAGTTGGTCTGCGCACCGCCCGCGGTGCCGTGCACGAGGACCACCGGATCCGGGTGCGCCGCACTGGGTTTGCAGGACCAGTCATTGGCGCCGGGCAGCGAGCCACCGGGATTGGTGAGCTCGTTGGGGATGCCCGCGAAGAAGTTGAAAGTGACCGGGTATTCCGCTCGGGCGGTACCGCTCGCACCGATCCACAAGACCGCCAGAACCGCCATGATCAGCAGTGATCCCGGCGTTCCTCGTCTGGGCATCCTTCTCATGTTCCCTCCCAAATTAGAACGCGTTCGGCATACCTAATCAGGAAACAAGCACGAGGGATGGGTTACTGGCGGGTAAGTTCTGAAACCTGTTTCAGTATAGGAAAACGGCGGCGGCCGGGCCCCGCAGGCGGCTTGTGAGGCCGCATCCAGGGTCCCGGCCACCGCCGGAATCGGACCGAACTACTGCTGACCGGAGACGAATCCGGACTGGGCCGGGAAAGGCTGCTGAGCCGGAGCGGACCACGCGGCCGGAGCCGAGTACGCGCCCGGCGCCGGCGGGAAGCCCGGCTGCGCGGTGGGCGCGACGGTGGTGACCGCGGCGGCCGCGCTCGCCTCGGCATGCTGGACGCCGGCCACGAACAGCGCGCCCGTCAACACCAGGAACGCCAGCGTGTGGAGCACCGCGCGGACGATATTCCAAGTCACCCACGAGCTTTCGAACTGCGAGCGCACCGCCGCCAGATCCGGGATCTGCCCGACGTCGCCGGCATTGGCCAGCTGATTGTTGAGCGGCACGTTCAGGCCCGAGGTGACGCAGAAGGCGATCACATTGAGGGCCAGCGCGACCCCGATCCAGATCAGCGTGGTGCGGTTGTCCTTGCCCAGGTGCAGGGCCGCGGCCAGCACGGTGAAGCCGACCGTGCCCATGAATCCGAGCATGAACCACGGATTGATGATGACCACGTTGATCTTCTGCATGACATCGATGAAGGTGCGGTCGTCGGACTGGCCCAGGGCCGTCATCACCGAGGTCGCGTAGGCGTAGAACACCCCGGCGATCAGTCCGGTGGTCAGCGTCGCCGCCACCAGCGCAGCGGTGCGAAATGCGAACATGGTTCTCTCCTGATTGGATCTGCCACCCGTGTTCTTCCCGGGCGATCGACTACGTCCAGTCAATCGCCGGCGGGCACGGAAACCCATGGCTCAGAAGCTCGCACGCATGCGCAGGGGTCCAACAGGCACGGGCAGTACCAGGATCGGCGAATCAGAGGTCGCGTTCGGAGATGACGCCGGACTGCATGGCCAGGTTGGCGAGGCGGACCCGCTTCTGGTTCTGCGGGAGGTCCTCGACACCGAACTTCGCGAACAGCGCGCGGAGGTGGGTCTTGATGGCGTCGACGCTGAGGAAGAGTTCCGCCGCGATCTGCTGGTTGGAGGCGGGTGAGGCGAACCCGTCATTGCTCCGGAGCGGCCGGCAGAGCGCGACCAATACCGACCGCTGGGTTTCGGTGAGCGAGCGCAGCGTCGGCAGCCCGCCGGTGGAGGTCTGCGTGACATCGCCTGCGGCGCCGCTGAAGTCGTGGAAGGTGACCCGCGAGGTGCCCATCCGGATGACGTCCCCAGGTTGCAGACGATGGCGGCCGACCAGGCGATCCCCGTTGACGAAAGTGCCGTTGCGGGAAAGGCCGTCGTCGACGATGGTCCAGTGCGCGCCCAGGTACTCGGCGGTGGCATGCAGCCGCGACACCTCGACGTCCCAGAACAGGGACAGGTCGGCCTGAGGCGATCGCCCGATGGTGATTCGCGGCTGGTCAGGGGACAGCATCAGCTCATGCTGACGTCCCTCTTGATCCTTGACCCGGAGGAAGGAACCGTGGAAAGCGGTCACTGCGCCGATACCTCTTCTCTACTTCCAGCCAGTGACATCGTCCGCACGTTTCAATGGTGCCTGGCCTCCCCGGCACTAGCAAGATCGCAGTCGATCCCCCTGTTATACGCAAAGCGTATGAAGAAAACCACTGCCGCCCGGGCACGCACGAAACACCCGGACGGCAGTCGAATCGGCGACTAGTCGGACAACTAGTTCTTAGCAGCGGCCTTGTTGTAAGCCTCGGTGATGTCAGCGGAGATACGACCACGAGCGGACACCTTGTGACCATTCCGGCGTGCCCATTCGCGAATGGCCGCGCTTTGTTCGCGATCGATCGACACCCGGTTCTTCGGGCCCGCGGCCGGAGCACCGGCCACCTTGGTACGACGCCGGCCACTCACACGCCGAGCAGCCGAAACCCAACTGTCCAGACCCTCCCGCAGCTTGGCCGCATTCTCCGTCGACAAGTCGATCTCGTACGAGACGCCATCGATTGCGAACTCGATGGTCTCGTCCGCGATGGACTCACCGTCGACATCGTCGATCAAGCTAACGGTGACCTTCTTTGCCATGAGATGAACGTCCTCTCGAAATCGTGCGACCCGCATAGTCAGGCCGATTACCCGACGCCAGAATACCGCTAATTCCGATAGTCCCAGAACAGGGCCCGGAAATGCAATCCGGAGAACTATCGGGCTACCGGACGCACAATTGGAAAGAGTATCGTTTCCCGGATTCCCAGGCCAGTCAGGGCCATCAGCAAACGATCGATACCCATACCCGTTCCGGTTGTGGGAGGCATACCGTGCTCCATCGCGGTGAGGAAGTCCTCGTCCAGGCGCATGGCCTCCTCGTCACCGGCCGCGGCCAAACGCGCCTGATCCATGAAACGGTCCCGCTGGATCACCGGATCCACGAGTTCGGAATAGCCGGTGGCCAGTTCGAAGCCGCGCACGTACAGGTCCCACTTCTCGGTAACCCCGGGCTTGCTCCGATGCTGGCGCGTCAGCGGCGATGTCTCGACCGGGAAGTCCCGTACGAAAGTCGGCGCGTACAGCTTGTCACCGTAGACGTGCTCCCACAGTTCCTCGACCAGTTTGCCGTGCCCGTAGCCCTTGCCCTCCGGAATTTCCAGACCGACCCGGTCCGCGAGTGCCAGCAATTCCTCGACCGACGTTTCCGGGGTGACCTCGGTACCGATCGACTCCGACAGCGACGGGTACATCTCCACGGTCGCCCACTCGCCGGACAGATCGTATTCGGTGCCGTCGGCGAGCGTCACGACCTGCGTGCCGTAGACCTCCTGCGCGACTTCCTGGATCAATTCCCGCATCATCGTGGCGGAATCATCGTAGGTGCCGTACGCCTCGTAGGTTTCCAGCATTGCGAACTCGGGCGAATGGGTCGAGTCCGCGCCCTCGTTGCGGAAGTTCCGGTTGATCTCGAAGACCTTCTCGATGCCGCCGACCACGCAACGCTTCAGGAACAGCTCCGGAGCGATGCGCAGGAACAGCTCCATATCGAGCGCGTTCGAGTGCGTGGCGAACGGACGGGCCGCGGCGCCGCCGTGAATGGTCTGCAGCATCGGGGTCTCGACCTCGAGGAAACCTCTGCGCTCCAACGCATTTCGCAGGGCGCGCACAGCCGCGACGCGGGTGCGGGCCATCTCGCGGGCCTCCGGGCGCAGGATCAGGTCGACGTAGCGCTGGCGGACGCGCGACTCCTCGCCCATCTCCTTGTGGGCCACCGGCAGCGGGCGCAGCGACTTCGCCGCCATCTCCCACGTATCGGCCATCACACTCAATTCGCCCGTGCGCGAGGCGATCACCTCGCCGTGCACGTACACGAAGTCACCCAGGTCGACATCGGACTTCCAGGCCGCCAGCGACTCCGCGCCGACGCCATTGAGGCTGATCATCGCCTGCAGCTTGGTGCCGTCGCCCTCCTGCAGGGTGGCGAAACACAGTTTGCCGGTATTTCGGACGAAAATGACGCGCCCCGCAATCCCGACCGTCTGACCGGTCTGGGTATCGGCCACCAGATCCGGGTACGCCTCGCGAATTTCACCGAGGGTGTGGGTACGGTTCACCACCACCGGATAGGCCTCACGGCCCTCCTGGAGCAACCGCTCGCGCTTCTCGCGGCGAATCCGCATCTGCTCGGGAACGTCGTGCTCCACGGGGGCCGCCGCGGCACGCTTTTGCCCAGCAGGAACGGGGTTGCTCGAGGGAGAAGAAGGAGTGGAGGTGCTCACGGGTCTCAAGACTATCCTGCGGCGGAATTTCTTTTTTCCGCCGCCTCCCCGCCGGTTCGGCTACAGCCAGGCGAGGGTCGCGACCTCGCGTTCGAAGTGCGGGGCAGTGACCGCGGCGGTCAGCAGGCCCGCCGCTTTCAAGGCCTGATATCCGCCCTCGAGATCGGTGGCGCGGCGCAGGCCCAGCTGTTGCAGGGAGGCGGCGGCCAGGCTCGAGGTGTATCCCTCCGAGCAGACGATGATCCATTCCATGTCGTGGTGCTCGGCCATGGCCAGACGCGCGGAACTCGACGGATCCAAACGCCATTCCAGGACATTTCGCTCGATCACCAGGGCGCCCGGCAGGGTGCCCTCGCGCATCCGCTGCGCCTGCGGGCGAATATCCACCAGAATCGCGCCGCGGGCGATGGCCTGCGGGATTTCGATCGGAAGCAGGCGACGCAGCTGCCCGCGGGCCTGGGCGAGCATGCCGTCGATCGTCATGTGGGTCATTCGAGTTCGCCTTCGGGCTGGTCGGTGAGGACGGAACGGGTGCGCCGCAGGGTGCCGTGGCCGGTGACCTCGTAATAGGACATGGCCGTCAGCGGCGGGGAATAGGCGTGCACGCTCAAAGTCGGATTCAGCGGGCCGGTGATGCCGGCCTCCGCCTCGGGGGCACGCACCACGTCGTGCACCCAGCCGAGCGGGAAAGAGGCCTGATCACCCGCGGTGAGGGTGCGGCGGCGCAGGTCCCGGCCGTTCCAGCGGTATTCCGACAGCGCGCCGGAGAGCACGGTCAGCGCTCCCAGCGAGCCGGCGTGGTCGTGCAGTTCGGTGTATTTGCCCTCGACCCAGCTGATCAGCCAGATGTCCACCTCGTCATCGGCGACAAGCCTTGTGGCCCAGCGGTTTTCGGTGGGCCACAGGCCGCCGTCGGGCAGCAGGTGGTCGTAGCGGCCCTCCAGCACGTCCTGGGCGCCCTCGTCGGTCAGGCGCAGCAGGTCGGCCGGACGCAGCCGGGTCGGCAGGGCGGAGGCGGTGGCCCGCTCGGTGACCTCGGGCAGGAGCGGCGAGGCGGCGGCGCGGATATCGACAGGGAGGGAAAAAACAGAGGAACGCATGAGCGAAACTCCAAGAAGTGTGTTTGTGGTCGGGGGCTATACGAAGCCTCGACGACCGTCGAGGCGAATCAGCCTCGACAACACTCCTGGGTGCTCATGCGGAAATACACGTCGGCGAGTCTAACAGCGGTCCGCCGGGAATCACCAGGGCTCCCGGCGACGACTGCGTCACTTTTATTCCAGCCGGTCTGTTCAGGGCCGGGCGGCGCCCGGCTCGGACCGGGACCGGCGCTGCTGATTGCGCTCGTAGACCAAGCGCAGGCCGTCCAGTGTCAGATGCGGCTCATGATGCTCGATGGTCTCCGACTCCGGCACGATCAGCGGCGCGGTCGCGCCCGTCGCCACCACCGCCACATCGTCGCCGGAGAAGGCGTCGATATCGCGAATGCGATCGATCAGGCCGTCCACCAGGCCCGCGAAACCGAAAATGGCGCCCGACTGCAGGCACTCCATGCTGTTCTTGCCCACCACCGACCGCGGGCGGGTCAGCTCCGCGCGGCGCAGCGCACTGCGGGCGATCAGCGCCTCGGTGGAAATCTCCACCCCGGGCGCGATACTGCCGCCGAGGAATTCCCCCTTGGCCGACACCAGATCCACACAGATGGCCGTCCCGAAATCCACCACGATGGCCGGCGAATGGAAACGGTGATATGCCGCAAGACAATTCACGATGCGGTCCGCACCGACCTCCTTGGGATTGTCCACCAGCAGCGGAATACCCGTGCGCACACCGGGTTCCACCAGCACGTGCGGGACATGAGCCCAATAGCGGGACAGCATTTCACGCAGCTCGCGCAGCACCGGCGGCACCGTGGACAGCGCCGCGACGCCCACCACCTGTTCGGCGTCCGCGCCGATCAGGCCGCGCACCTGCAGCGCGAACTCGTCCGCGGTCAGCAGCGGATTGGTGTGCATCCGCCAGTGCCGCACCAGCTTCGCGTGGTCTCCGCTGCCGGAGAACAGGCCCAGCTCGATGCTGGTGTTGCGGACATCGATGGTCAGCAGCATGGCCCGCCGCTCAGGCCAGCGAGAGCGAACGCGGCGAGATCAGGTCGGACCCCTCCGGGGCGTGCGCCGGATCGGTGCCCAGCTCGACCGGGCGATTGCGCTCGTCGACGAAGACCACGTGCGGGGCGTAGTTCTTCAGCTCGGCCTCGTCCATCATGCCGTAGGCGATCAGGATGACCAGGTCGCCGGGATGCACGAGATGCGCTGCGGCACCATTGATTCCGATCACGCCGGACCCGCGCTCGCCGGCGATCACATAGGTCTCGAGGCGGGCCCCGTTGGTGATGTCGACAATGCTGACCTTCTCGCCCTCGAGCAGGTCGGCGGCATCGAGCAGGTCCTGGTCCACGGTCACCGAACCCACGTAGTGCAGATCGGCGTGAGTCACCGTGGCGCGGTGGATCTTCGACGTCATCATGGTGCGCAACATCGTCGTCGCCTTCCTAGAGAGCTGCCTGGGCAGGCTGATCGGGGGCAGTGGGGTGGCCATCGAGCGGCTTGCCGATGGAGACGGGCATGTTGTCGATCAGGCGGGTGGTGCCGACCCGGGCCGCGACCAGCAGCCGGGCATTGCCGGTCGGCCACTGCTCGGAGAAGTCCGCACCCCGCAGGGCCAGATAGTCGACCTGGATGTCCGGCGCGAGATCCAGCACCGACTGCGCGGTCTCCAGCACGGCCTCCGGACCCCGGCCCGCCGCGTGCCGGCCGGCCAGCAGCGCCGCCGACAGGGTGGTGGCCAGGTCGCGCTCCGCCGCGCTCAGGTAGCGGTTGCGGGAGGACTTGGCCAGCCCGTCCGCCTCGCGGACGGTCGCCGCCGGCACGATCTTCACGTCCATGTTCAGGTCGACGACCATCTGCCGGATCAGCGCCAGCTGCTGGTAGTCCTTCTCGCCGAAGAACGCCTCGTGCGGCATGCAGATATTGAAGAGCTTCGACACGACGGTCAGCACACCGGAGAAGTGGCCCGGGCGGGTCGCGCCCTCGAGGATGTCGCCGTAGGGACCGGCCTGCACCGTGGTGCGGGTGCCGAACGGGTACATGTCCTTCGCGCTCGGCGCGAACACCAACTCCACGCCCTCGCCGCGCAGCAGCTCCACGTCCGAGTCCAGGGTGCGCGGGTACTTGTCGAGATCCTCGTTCGCGCCGAACTGCAGCGGGTTCACGAAGATCGACACGATGACCGTGGTGTTGGTCAGCTTCGCCAGCCGCACCAGCTCCAGATGGCCCTCGTGCAGCGCGCCCATGGTCGGCACCAGCGCGACCCGGCGGCCCACCGACCGCAGCGCCTTCACGACCTTGGTCATGACGGCCGGATCGTGCAGCACGGTCAGCTCGCCGCGCTTGTACGTGCCAATCAGCTTGGGGTCCATGGGCGTCAGTGTCCTTTCTCCAGCAGATCGATCAGGGCGGGATTGGTCTTGGCGCGCTCGGCCGAACGCAACGACAGGGCGCGATAGCCCGCGGCCAGCCGGGGATTCAAGGCTTCGAGAGCGTCCAGATGCGCGGCCACCGCGGCCACATCGCCGCGCGCCACCGGACCCGTCAACGCGGCCGGGCCGCGGCGCAGGGCATTGTCGAGGGCGGCCGAGGCCAGCGGCGCGAGCATGCGCTCGGCCAGGCCGTTCGGCTGATCGTCGACCGTCTGCTGGCCCAGCAGACCCGGACCGGACAGCGCCGCGCGCAACGCCTCGACCGCATCCACGATCAAGGTCACCAGATGGTTGCTGCCGTGCGCGAGAGCCGCGTGATAGAGGGTGCGGTTCTCCTCCGCGACCCGCACCGGCTCGCCGCCCATTTCGATCACCAGCGACTGCCCGATGGCATAGCCGATGTCGTCGGCGGCGGTCACACCGAAGCAGGCATTGGCCAGGCGCGCCACATCCTCGTCGTGTCCCGTGAAGGTCATGGCCGGATGAATCGCCAGCGGCAGCGTGCCCAGCGCGGTCAGCGGCGCGAGCACGCCGACCCCGTTCGCACCGGACGTGTGCACCACGATGGTGCCCGCGCGCACCGCGGTCGCGGCCGCCAAACCCGCGACCAGACCCGGCAGTTCACTGTCCGGCACCGCGAGAATCAGCAGCTCACTGCGGGCGGCGACCTCCTCGGCGGGCAGGATGCGGGAATCCGGCAGGCGCGTGGTGGCACGACGCACCGAGGCATCCGAAATCGCGGAAACCCCGAATACGACATGCCCGGCACGCTCGAGTGCCACACCCAGCGCGGATCCAACGCGTCCCGCCGAGACGATTCCCACCGTCAAGCGTGCAGGCGCAGGATCGGTCCCGCAGACATCCTTGTCCGAGGTCACTTTGTCCTCTCGAAAGTCGTTCCAGTCCCGCCTTGCGGGTACCGGACGTTACTCGAGCGAGGATATCGCCGCCGATTCGCCAGAGCTACCCACTGTGGGATAGGCAACTCTCGCGACTCTCGGGGGCGCTGCCCCCGACCCCCGGTGGACTTCCGGTCAGTTGCTGTTCTCGGACTTGAGATTGGCCATGATCTCGGCGACCGAGAGGCGGTGGGTGCCTTCGGCGCCGGCGTCGTCCTCGGAGCGGCGACGACGGCGGGTGGTGGCGCGGCCCACCGGGGCCGAGGGGGTGGGGTCGGGGGTCAGGCGCGGGGCGGGGCCGTTGGTGGCGGTGCCATTGGCAGTGGCGCTGCCATTGGTGGCGGTACCGCCATTGGCGGGCGCACCGCCGTTGGCGCCGGCACTGGCGCTGGTGCCGGCATTGCCATTGGTGCCGGCATTGCCGTTGGCCGCGGGGGCGGCGGGGGCGGCGGCGGATTCGTTGGCGGCCTCCGGGTTCGGGGGCGGGGTGGACGAATCCGGTTCGGCGGCTGCGCGTTCGGCCTCGTAGTCCTGGCGCATGGCGTCGGTGATGATCGACGTCTCGGCGGTGACCGGGTCGTCGAAGGGGGTGGCGAAGGCCGGCGGTTCGGGGTGCGCGGGATCGAACTTCGGGGCCATGCGGGCGCGCGGGTCGTCGTCGTCCTCGGCCTGGTCGGGGGACGACCACGGGTCCCAGGGATCCGCGTCCGGCCAGTTATCGTTCGCCGCCTCGGGGGCCGAACCGGCCTCGCTGCTCGGAAGTTCTTGGACCCGAACGGCATCCGCACGCAGGGCCGGACGCTCGGAGGGCAGATCGCCGTCGAACAGTCGCTGCAGGCTCTCGCGCAGGACCGTGAGTTCGGCACGCAGCGCGGCCATCTCCGCGGCGTCGGCGCCGACCTCGTGGCGGACCCGGGTCTCCACGCCGAGCTCGTATTCGCGGCGGGCAGCAACCTCGCGCTCCAGCTGGAGTTGGTAGACCTTCTGGAGGTCACCCACTTTCGCCTTGTCGACGGCCGCCTCCCTGCGATAACGGGTGGCCGCGAGCGCGCCGATGGCGGCCGCCCAGAGGGCCGCGACCAGGCCCACCCGGATCAGATGGAGGTTGTCACTGAAGACCAGGAAAACGCTGGCAACCAGTCCGAGGAGAAGCAGAAAGCCGGTGAAGAACTTTCCCGCATCCTCCCGGCGGCGACGGGAAGCACTGCTACGGGAGGGTGAAACCATGTCCGCCAGCGTAGCTTGATCTCGGGAGTGCGGTCCCCACCTTGGGGATGATCAGTGCCAATCCGTTAGCTATGAAGTAGCTGCCTCATCGGGCGGCTCAATGGGAGCGCGGCAGCAATACTCCAGCCACAGGGCCGCTGCCACCAGGGCCACCCCGCCCAGCAGACCCACCACCGCGCCCGGCGTATCCGAAGCCGCCGCGCGCAGATCCGAGCGCTGCATGAGCAGCCACACCAGGAAACCCAGCCAGATCCCGCCCACCAGCGACCCCACCTGCGCCGACGCCTTCGCCAGCGCCACCGCCCGGGCCGCCGTGATCGCATGCAGCTGCCCCGAACCGGGACCGATCCCGTGATTCTCCTTACGCTGCCGAATCACGAAGGCCAGCACCGCCTCGAGCAGCGCCACCGGCAACAGCGAGGCGCCCGAGAACACCGAGATCGGCGGGAAACTCGAATACGCCATATTGGTGGCGACCCAGGCCACGATCGCCGCCAGCAGCACATTCGCACACAGATCGAGAATGCGGGTCGGCTTCACCGCAGCAGCTCCGGCGTCACGGCGTCCAGCCCAGCGTCAGCTCGGTGCGGCGCACCCCGCTCACCTCGGCGGAATCCAAGGCGGACAGCCACTCTCGCAGCGTGCGCAGTGCGCCGGTCGCCTCCAGCTCCGCCTCGGGATCGACCTCCAGCCACGGCACCAGCACGAACGCGCGACGGTGGGCCTGCGGATGCGGCAGCGTCAGCACCGGATCCAGGCTGCGCACCACCACCCGGCCGTCGCGGCGGCGCGACTCGGCCTGCACCACGTCCACATCGAGAGTGCGTGCGCCCCAGCGGACTTCGCGGATCCGGCCCGCGGCGTGCTCCAGCTCCTGCCCCAGGCGTAGCCAGTCCGAGGGCTCCATGGCCGGATCCTCGGCCACCAGCACCGCATTCAGGTAGTCCTGCTGCGGCACCCCGCCCCACGGCGGGGTCGAGTACACCGACGAGACCGCCAACACGCGCGGGCCCAGCGCCTCCACGACACTGCGCAGATGCGCCAGCCGGTCACCGAGATTGGATCCGATCGACAGGACAACGCGGGTCACCGCTCTACTCCTCCGGTTCGCGACGACGGGACGTGACTACACGGACGTCTTCGAAGGTATGGGGAATCGGCGCGAAAGGCTTGTGCAGCACCACTTCCACGGCCTGGATGCGCGGATCGGCCATCACCTCGTCGGCGATGGCCGAGACCACCGTCTCGATCAGATCCTTCGGCTCCCCGGCCACGATCCGCACCACCTGCTCGGCCAGCTCGCCGTAGTGGACGGTGTCGGCGATGTCGTCCGACTTCGCGGCGGCCGTGAAATCCGTCCACAGCGTCAGATCCACGACGAACTCCTGGCCGTCGCGCTTCTCGAAGTCGAAGACACCGTGATGGCCGAAGACGCGCAGCCCGCGCAATTCGATACGGTCACCCGGCAATTCGATGCGGTCACCCGGTGATCCGGCGCGATGGATGCTCACGGCCGCTCCCCCGTCTCCCGGACATACCGCTCCCGCAGGCGCCGGGCCGCATTGGTGGTCGCGTCGACCACCGCGATGGCGTCCAGCGACGATCGGACATCGTGCACCCGCACACCCCAGGCGCCGTGCTCGGCGGCCAGGGCGGAAATCGTGGCCGTGGCGACCTCGCGGCCGTCCGGCGGGCGCGGGCCCTCCGCATCGGCCAGCAGGCCGCCGAGGAAACGCTTGCGAGAGGCGCCGATCAGGATCGGCAGGCCCGCGTCCATCATCTCGGTCATGCGATAGAACAGGCCGCCCAGCAACTCCCAGTTGTGGTCGGCGTTCTTGGCGAAGCCCAGACCCGGGTCCAGCACCAGCTGCCCGAAATCGACACCGCCCGCGAGGGCGAACTCGACCTGCGCGTTCAGCTCCTCCCAGACCTTGGACACCACATCGTCGTACTGCTCGGCCGGACCGGCGTGACGGTAGTCCGCCTCGGCCCGCCAGTGCATGAGGATCCATGGGATCCTGGTCGCCGCAACGACTTTCACCATGTTCGGGTCGGCACGGCCGCCCGACACGTCATTGACCATGGACACGCCCCCCGCGATGGCGGCCTCGGCCACGCTCGCCCGCATGGTGTCCACGCTGGTCGGGACCCCGGCCGCGGCCAGCTGCCGGATCACCGGAACCACCCGCGCCGCTTCGGTTTCCGGGTCGATGCGAATCGCGCCGGGCCGGGTGGACTCGCCGCCCACATCGATGATGTCCGCGCCCATCTCGTACAGCTCGAGACCGTGCGCCACCGCCAGACCCGGATCCAGGTAGCGGCCACCGTCGGAGAACGAGTCGCTGGTGACGTTCACGACACCCATCACCACACACGAGCGGCCCCCACGAGGAACAACCAGGTTGGCCCCCCGTGTACCGCTCTCGGCCATGGTCGGTCCGCTCACTTTCGCAGAATGAGATCCAGGGCCTCCGCGCGCGAAGAGGCGTTGGTCTGCAGCATGCCGCGCACCGCCGAGGTGGTGGTGGAGGCGCCCGGCTTGCGGATACCGCGCATCGCCATGCACAGATGCTCGGCCTCGATCACCACGATGGCGCCGCGCGGATCCAGCTTCTCCATCACGGCATCGGCGATCTGGCTGGTCAGCCGCTCCTGCACCTGCGGCCGCTTGGCGTACAGATCGACCAGGCGGGCCAGCTTGGACAGTCCGGTCACCCGGCCGTGCGGGCCCGGAATGTAGCCGACGTGCGCGACACCGTGGAACGCCACCAGGTGGTGCTCACAGGTCGAGTACATGGGAATGTCGCGAACCAGCACCAGCTCCTGGTGCCCCTCCTCGAAGGTGGTGTTGAGCACCTCGGACGGATCGGTGAACAGTCCGGCGAACATCTCCCGGTAGGCCCGAGCCACCCGGGACGGGGTGTCGGCGAGCCCGGGACGATCCGGATTCTCGCCGACCGCGATCAGCAGCTCCCGCACGGCAGCCTCCGCACGGTCCTGATCGAACGGTCGACCGGTGTCGAGCGCGATCAGGCCGGACACGACACGATTGTTGGTGGCCGACAATCGACACCTCCTGTGTTGACTTGCCGCACATGCACACGCGGCGTGGACGCGGTCGCCGAACCACTCGGGCGGATCCGGACGAGGGCGTTCACCCAGCGTCCGAACCCCGCCCGAGGCGGGCCGCGAACCCATTGAGCCTATCGGGACCGCGGTCAGCGACGACCGTTCGGTCCGTCCCAACCGTTCTTCTCGTCCTCGTCATTCCCGGATGCCGGCTGCGCGGCCGGGTGCTCGGGCTGTGAGTAGCCCGGCTGATACTGGGCGCCCGGCTGATAGCGCTGGTTGCCCGCGGGCGCCCAGCCGCCGTAGGTGCCGCGCGGCTGCGGGGCCTGGGCCTCGTCCTCCTGCGGCGGCCAGCCCGGCGCCGACCAACCGGCCGGGGCGCCGTAGTCCGGACGCGAACCGTGCGTCGGCGCACCGTGCCGCGGATAGGCCGGAGCCTGCGGCAGCGGATAGCCCTGCGGCGCGGGCGCCGGATAGCCGCCGTACTGCGGCTGCGCGGAGCCGTAGACCGGTTCCGGATAGCCGTTGGCGGGCTGCACCACCGGATGCGACGGCCGCGAATTGTCCTCCGGCCACGGCTCACCGCGCTCGGCGGCCAGCTCGCGCGGGGTCTTCACCGGCGGGCGATCGGACGGGGTGCGGTCACCGAAATCGTTGAAAGCCGTGATGCGCGGCCGCTTTTCGACCGTCGTCAGCACTTCCTCGAGATCCTTGCGGTGCAGGGTCTCGCGTTCCAGCAGCGCGGTGGCCAGGGAGTCCAGCTCGTCGCGGTACTCGTTGAGCACCGCCCACGCCTCGGTGTGCGCGGCCTCGATGAGGTTGCGCACCTCCTCGTCGATCTCGCGGGCCACCTCGTGCGAGTAGCTCGACGCCATGCCCATGGACCGGCCGAGGAACGGGTCGCCCTGCTCCTCGCCGTAGCGGACCGCGCCCAGGCGGGCGCTCATGCCGTACTCGGTGACCATGGCACGCGCGATCTTGGTGGCCTGGTCGATATCGGACGAGGCGCCCGTGGTCGGCTCGTGGAACACCAGCTCCTCGGCCGCGCGACCACCCATGGCCATGACCAGGCGGGCGATCATCTCCGAACGGGTCATCAGACCCTTGTCGTCCTCGGGCACCGTCATGGCGTGACCGCCGGTGCGGCCGCGGGCCAGGATGGTGACCTTGTAGACGGGCTCGATATCGGGCATCGCCCAGGCCGCCAGGGTGTGACCGGCCTCGTGATAGGCGGTGATCTTCTTCTCGTGCTCGCTGATCACCCGCGACTTGCGGCGAGGGCCGCCGATGACACGGTCGACCGACTCCTCCAGGGCCGCACCGGTGATCACATTGCCGTGTTCACGCGCGGTGAGCAGCGCGGCCTCGTTGATCACATTGGCCAGGTCCGCACCCGACATGCCGACGGTGCGCTTGGCCAGACCCTCCAGGTCGGCGTCGGTCGCGATCGGCTTGCCCTTGGAGTGCACCTGCAGAATCGCGCGGCGGCCGTTCAGGTCCGGGTTGCCGACCGGGATCTGCCGGTCGAAACGGCCCGGGCGCAGCAGCGCCGGGTCCAGGATGTCGGGCCGGTTGGTGGCCGCCATGATGATGACGCCGGTGCGCTCACCGAAGCCGTCCATCTCCACCAGCAGCTGGTTCAGGGTCTGCTCGCGCTCGTCGTGACCGCCGCCCAGACCGGCGCCACGCTGGCGGCCGACCGCGTCGATCTCGTCCACGAAGATGATGCAGGGGCTGTTCTGCTTGGCCTGATCGAACAGATCGCGCACGCGGGAGGCGCCGACACCGACGAACATCTCGACGAAGTCCGAACCCGAGATGGTGAAGAACGGCACCCCGGCCTCACCGGCAACAGCCTTGGCCAGCAACGTCTTACCGGTACCGGGCGGACCGTAGAGCAGCACGCCCTTGGGGATCTTCGCGCCCAGCGCCTGATACCGGGCCGGGTTCTGCAGGAAGTCCTTGATCTCGTAGAGCTCTTCGATGGCCTCGTCGGCGCCCGCCACATCCTGGAAGGTGGTCTTGGGCATGTCCTTCGACAGCAGTTTGGCCTTCGACTTGCCGAAGCCCATCATGCCGCCACGGCCGCCGCCCTGCATGCGCGCCATCACGAAGATGAACAGGCCCAGCAGAATCACCATGGGCAGCATGAACAGCAGAATCTGGCTCAGCCAGGAATCCTGCTTGACAGTGGTGTTGACCTTGGCGCCGGAATCCTGCGCGGCCTTGAAGACCTGCGCGGACACCTCGCCGCCGCCCGGATACTTGGCGATGAGCTTGGTCTCGCCCTTGGTGGCATCATTGCCGTTCTTCAGCGTGATGCGCAGTTGCTGTTCTTTGTCGTCGATCTGGACCGAATCGACATTCGACTTGTCCTGGAGCTGGGAAAGCGCCACCGAGGTATCGACGCTATGCCAGCCGCGCGTGTCGTTGCTGAAATAGCTGACCAACCAGATCACGAGCAGGAAGCCCGCGACTATGGCCAGGTTGCGGAACACAGTCTTGCGGTTCATAGAGCGTCGGCCGGCGGCCAGTCCTTTCCGGGGGGTGTATCCGGTTTGCCTGCGATGCTTGCGTGGCACGCCCGTTCCGGCGAACGGATGCGGACATGCCACGTTACCGCGTACGGTCTAGTCGTTACATCGCGCAGTTCGGCAGCTAGTGCAGTTCAACAGGTAAACGGCTGGAGAACGCGGGTGGTTCCCCGACCATCTGCGGCAACACACTGGGTCGATCACCCCCTGGTGTCGGACCGAGTGGTCACAATCATGGCATGGTCGTCTCATCGTGAGTGACGACACAACAGAGCGCAGGGGGTATGGACATAGTCGAGCTACGGACACCCACAGCGATTGTGCGTCATGGCAACGGGCGTTTGACGGTGCTGCGGCCTGGAACCGACGGCGAGCGCGTGCTCGACGTGCCGGTAAGCGACCTGCTCAAGGTGCGTTTGAACCGGCGCGCCGATGACGCCGTCGTCATCGAAATATATTTGCGCTACCCGACCCCCGTCCTGACCGGCGTCCCCGCCGACCGGACCCCGCTGCCGGTGCTCATCGCCGAGCACGATGTGCCCGCCGCCACCGTCATCGTCGAGCGCATCAACAATCAGATCCTGGCCACCCAGCGACTGGACGTGGCCGCCCCCGACCTCACCCCGCCCGCGCCCTCCTGGGGACGCAGCGGACCCGCCCGCGCGGATGTGGATCGCGCGGTACGCCGGATGGCGCCCAAGCGGGACGCCAAGGCGGCCGTCGCCGCGCTGCAGCGCTATGTCACCCCCGGCGAATACGTGCTGGAGACCGCCCTCGTCACCGCGCAGGCGCCCGCTCCCCGGGCCACCGGACTGCTCGCGATCACCACCACCCGGATGATCTTCGTCTCGCTGAGCTCGGGCAAGCGTTTCGCCCACGAGCTACCGGTGGCGACCCTGCTGTGGGCACGCACCACCGACGACGCCGAGGCGCCGGGCGCCGTGCTCGCCGAATACGGCGTCGAGGTCAGCGACGGCAATCTGACCTGGCATTTCACCGGCACCGACCGGGCCGACACCGATCGGGTAACGGGCGCTTTGAATTTCGCCATCCAGCGCGAGGTGGCCGACGGCGCCGCCGGGCCGGCGGATCCGGGCGTGGCGAAGCTGTACTCCGAATGGGAATTGCTGGTCGAGCGGCATTCGCTCGGCATGGTCGACGACGCGCAGTTCCAGCGGTACGGACGCGGAATTCTCCGGTCCCTGCCCGATTGAGCACCGAGCGGATCGAGTGAAAAGGTTTGGGGGTCAAGCCCCCCGAACCCGACCGGCTTATTCGTCCGGCTGCAGAGCGATACGCCGCCACGGACTGGTGGGGCGCATCCACAGGCGCAGCAATTCCATCCGCCGGTCCACGCCACCGGATTTCAGTTCCGCGAGGTCCTCGCACGCCTGCCAGTAGGTCCACCCGGCGAGATAGGCATCGCCGAATTGCCGCCAGTTCCGGTATTTCCGCTGGGCCGGGGGCAGTGCGCGCATGAGGTAATCCCAGGCGACATCGGCGTCGAGGTAGCCCGCTGTATAGGCCATGCGGGCGACGGCGACCACGCGGGCCAGATCCCAGGCCTGGATATCGGTGGGCAGCGGGCGCACCAGATGGTCGGTGAGGCCGAGTTTGATGGCCTGCGACCAGATGTCGTAATCGCGGACCAGCGCTTCCGGATTCTCCATGCCCCGGAACGAGCCGACCTGCCGCAGGAACGCGCGGTGCCGATCGGCGCGCTCGCCGAAGCGATCCCGTTCAGGGGAGTTGATGGCCGCCATGACGAGTGGATGCACGAGCGCGTAGAGCGGACCGTGCATACCGTCCAGCAGCTGTTCCATCGAGGCCATGGCCTCGGTGCCGTCGGTGATGCCCCAGGCGCCGGTGAGGGTGTCGATGGCAAGTTCGCGGCGATCACCGAGGGGATGGTCGCGTTCGGGGCCGAGCAGCAGGGCGTCGTGGAAGGCGTCCCAGCGGGAGGAGTAGAAGCCGCCGAGCGAGAGGGCGCGCAGTTCGTCGTCGGAGACCTGCGCACCGGACCAGTGATCGTCCTCGCGCTGGTCCAGCTCCGGGTACGGAAAAGTCGTCAGCGTGGGCACGTCGCGGGCAGCCATACCCCGATTGTTCCCCATCGATCTTGGAGTGGCCCGCTATTCGCCGATCGCGTGTGCCACACCGGCCGCGTCGGGTGCGAATAATCGGCAAACCATTCGGTTCGGAATTCCGGATGCCACTGTGCGACATTCTCACGGGCGCGGCGCGACACACTCACGCAATTGTCTGAATCTTGCCCTGTCACAGCGGGTAATCGGGCGCTAACCTCTGGGGGCATGAGTGGGAACATCACCCTCCTCCGCGGGCTGAGTCCGGCCGCCACGGAGCAGGAAATCTACGCAGCGGCGCAGGAATACGTGCGCAAAGTCGGCGGGGTGTCGGGATTGACGACGGCCACCAAGGCCGCGGTGGACAAGGCGGTGGCCGCCATTGCCGCGGCCACCACGCAATTACTGGCGGAATTACCGGAGCGCCGGGCCTCCGAAGGCGAGCCGCCCGCCCGGCGACGCGCCGCCCGGGACACCGTCGCGGAGGAAGCGAGCTGACGCTCGCCGACTCACACGCCGTAGACCGCCACGCAGTCGAGCGCGACCTCCAGTCGCGTACCACGCTGGTCGAGAGAGTGACCGAGTAGTTCTTCTATGCGCTGAATCCGGTATCGCACCGTGTTCTTGTGCACGCCGAGCAGTTTCGCGGCCGCGTCCGGGCTGCGGCGGGCTCGCAGGTAGGCATGCAAGGTTTCCCGCAGTCGCGCCGACTGTGCGTCGGGTGCGGCGAGTGCGCCCAGTTCCCTGTCGATGAGCGAACGCATGGCGGTCTCGTCGGATCCCGCCAGATAGGCGATCTCCACCTCCGTGTAGTGCAGTGCCCGCGGCAGGCCCGGGCGGGCGCGCTCGGCGACCTGCCGGGCGGCGACCGCCTCCCGGTGACCGGCCCGGAAGCCGGCGGCGTGCGCGGCGGGCACGCCGATCGCCACCCGCACGGGCGCGTCCACCGACCACACCGGATCGCCGGGCTCGGGCAGCGCGTCGTCCACGCCGATCCACGCCCACAGCGCGGTCGCACCCGAGGGCACGGTGAGCAGGCTGCCGTTGCCGAACGTGCCCGCGTAGCGGGCTACGATCCGGTCGAGCCGGCCGACGGCCTCGCCGGTGCCGTCCGACGGCAGTGGCGCGGCATCCTCGTCCGTCCACAGCACCAGCGCCAGATGCCGCTGCGCCAGCCGGTATCCGAGCCGGCCCGAAGCGGTTTCGATATCCACCTCGGCGCCGTCCAGCAGGGCGCGCACGGTCTCGGCGCGCTGGGTGAACGCGGCGCGCAGGCCCCGCTCCCGCTCGGCCATGTAGGTGTCGGTGAGAGCCTCGACCGAGGTGCTGACCCAGCGCGTGGTGCGGTCGAAAAGCCTCAGCAGCACCGATCTTTCGATGTCCTGCGGCAGCTGCCGCTGTTCGAGCACCTCGGTCATGTAATCGATGACCGCCTCCTGGCCGAGGTGGTAGACGCGCAGCAGCAGCCGCACGTCATAGCCGCGGCGGGCGACGGTGCGGGCGAAGGCGTGCGCCTCCGGCGGGACCGGGTATTCGAACAGGTCCTGGGTGAGGCCGCTGAGCACGGCGACCGCGTGGGCGCGGCTGCTGGCGGCCAGGTCGCGGCGCATATCGCGGTCCCGCATCTCCGGGATGCGGGCGATGATGGCGTCGTCGAGGCGGGTGACGACCTGTTCCAGGGTTTCGGCCGGGAGGGTTTCCGCGACGAAATCGGCGATCCAGAGCCGGATCTCCGCCGGGTTCGCGGGCGTCACCACGGGCACTCCTCCGAGGTTGTACTCAGAGCACAAAACCGACCGGAACAATTGACCCGATTGGCCAAGCATGGGCTCACGAAATTGTGTCACGATCATAGTCCAGTGAGCTGGGGCACAGCTCGCCGTCGCAACGTAGCGCACGTGGGGAGAGGCACATCGTGACCAATACCGAACCCGCCGCGGGCACCGCTCGCAAGACCGGGACCCGCAAGCCGGCCGGGACCGCCGTCAAGGCCACCCCGAAACCGGGAGCCACCCCGAAACCGGGAGCCACCCCGAAACCGGAGGCGGCCCCGGCGCCCGCCACCGAACTCGAGGTCCGCAACCCGGCGACCGGCGCACTCGCGGGCACGGTACCGATCGATTCGGCCGAGACGGTCGCCACCAAGGTCGCCGCCCTGCGCGCGCAGCAGCCCGCCTGGGAGGCCCTGGGTCCCGACGGGCGCAAGGAGTGGCTGCTCAAGCTGCAGGACTGGCTGGTGGACAACACCGATCGCCTGGCCGACGTGCTGCAGTCCGAAACCGGTAAGGCCCGGGTGGACTCGCTCATCGACCCGGCGTTCTCGGTCGATCTGACCGGCTACTACGCCCGCCGCGCCGCGAAATTCCTTGCCGACGAACACCCTTCGCCGCACAGCCCGCTGGCCCGGGTCAAGCAGCTGACCACCGTGTTCCGGCCCTATCCGGTGGTCGGTGTGATCACGCCGTGGAACTTCCCGCTGGCCATGCCGGTCATCGACGTGATTCCGGCGCTGGCCGCGGGCGCCGCCGTCATCCTGAAACCCTCCGAGGTGACACCGCTTTCGGCGGTCGAGCTCGCGCGCGGCTGGCGCGAGATCGGCGCACCGCCGGTGTTCGAGGTGGTCACCGGCGCGGGCGAGACGGGCGCGGCCGTGGTCGGGAACGCCGACTACATCCAGTTCACCGGTTCCACCGCCACCGGCCGCAAGATCGCGGCGGCCTGCACCGAGCGGATGATCCCGTTCAGCCTGGAGCTCGGCGGCAAGGACCCGGCCATCGTGCTGGCCGACGCCGACCTGGATCGCGCCGCGCACGGCATCGCCTTCGGCGGACTGTTCAACGCCGGGCAGGTGTGCATCTCGGTCGAGCGCGTGTACGTGGAAGCCCCTGTCTACGACGAGTTCCTGGCGAAGCTGACCGCCGCCGTCAAGGAGGTCCGCCAGGGCGTGGACGGCCGCCAACCCCGGTACGACATGGGCGCACTCGCCAACGAGAACCAGGCGCAGATCGTGCAGCGGCACGTCGAGGAGGCCGTCAAGGCGGGTGCACGCGTCACGACCGGCGGCAAGCGCACCGGCGTCGGCACGCTCTTCGAGCCGACCGTGCTCGCCGACGTGGATCACACCATGACCTGCATGACCGAGGAGACCTTCGGGCCCACGCTGCCGGTCATGAAGGTGGCCGACGAGGCGGAAGCCATTCGCCTGGCCAATGATTCGATCTACGGCCTGTCCGCCTCGGTCTGGTCCGGCGACAAGGATCGCGCCGAACGCGTTGCGCGCCAACTCAACGCGGGCGCGGTGAACATCAACGACGTGTTCGCCAATATGTTCAGCTTCGCGCTGCCCATGGGCGGCTGGGGCCTGTCCGGCGCCGGCGCGCGCTGGGGCGGTGCCAACGGCGTGCGCAAGTACTGCCGTCAGCAGGCCATCACCAAGCCGATCCTGCCGACGCAAACCAAAGAGCCGCTGTGGTTCCCGTATTCGCCGGCCAAGCTGACCATCGCCATGGGCGCCATGCGGGCCGCGGGCACCCGCGGACTGCGGCGGATCAACCTGCCCGCCATCATCAAGACCGTGCGGGGGATGTGATGACCGACTTCGGAACGATCGCCGGCAAGGTCGTGGTGATCACCGGCGGTGCGCGCGGCATCGGCCTGGCCACCGCGACCGCCCTGCAGGCCCTCGGCGCCAGGATCGCCATCGGCGATATCGACGAGACCACCGTCAAAGAGTCCGGCGCCGCACGGGGTTTCGACGTCTACGACCGGCTGGACGTCACCGACCACCAGTCCTTCGACGCCTTCCTCGACGAGGTGGAGCGCCGCCTCGGCCCGATCGACGTGCTCATCAACAATGCCGGGATCATGCCCACCGGCCGCGTGGTGGACGAACCGGATCAGATCACCCGCCGCATCCTCGATATCAATGTGTACGGCGTGATCCTCGGTTCCAAGCTGGCCATCGGGCGCATGCTGCCGCGCGGGCGCGGGCACGTCATCAATATCGCCTCGCTCGCCGGCGAGACCCACATTCCGGGCCTGGCCACCTACAACGCCAGCAAGCACGCGGTGCTGGGCTTCACCGACACCCTGCGCGAGGAGTACCGGGGCACCGGGCTGCGCTTCTCCTCGGTGCTGCCGACGCTCACCAGAACCGAACTGGGATCCGGGGTTACGGGGCCCAAGCTGCTGCGTCCGGCCGAGCCGGAGGAGATCGCCGACGCCATCACCAAGCTGATCGTGGAGCCGCGCTCCAAGGTTCGCGTCACGGCGGTGGCGGGCATCATCTCGCAGGTGGTGGGTCTGCTGCCGCAGTCGGTGGGCGATGCCGTCGGGCGCGCGCTGGGTGCGCAGAGCGCGTTCCTGGACGATGTGGACTCCGACGCGCGCAAGGCCTATGAGAACCGGGTGCGCGAGTAGCTCACCGTAGGGTCGGCGGCATGGGTAGCAGGAGTGCGGTTTTCGCCGGATTGTCGACACTGGATCTCGCCTATGCCGTCGACCGGTATCCCGCCGAGGACTCCAAGACCCAGGCCGCCGACCTGTTCCTCGGCGCGGGCGGACCGGCCGCCAATGCGGCGGTGACCTACGCCTTCCTGTCCGGCGCGACCCCGGCCCTGGTGACCGCGCTGGGCAAACATCCACTGGCGGAACTGATTCGCGGTGATCTGCAGCGGCACGGGGTCACCGCCGTGGACCTCACGCCCGACGGCGATCAGCAGCCGCCGGTGTCCTCGATCATCGTCGCCACTGCGACGGCCACCCGGACCATCGTGTCGCTGGACGGATCCCGGGTCGACCCGGCCCTCGACGAGACCGCGGCCGAGGTGCTCGACAGCGCCACGGTGCTGCTGGTGGACGGCCACTATCCCGAACCCGCGCTACGGCTGGCGACGGCGGCGCGGGCGGCGGGCGTGCCCGTGGTGCTGGATGCCGGCCGCTGGCGTCCGGTGCACGGCGCACTGCTGCCGGTCGTCGATATCGCCATCTGCTCGAGTGCCTTCACTCCGCCTGGGGTACAGGGCGATTCGGCCGGTGAGGTGTTCGACCACCTGCACGCGGCGGGACCGCGGCTGGTCGCGATCACCGGTGGTGGCGGCCCGATCCGATACTCGCTGCCCGGCGAACGCGGCGAGATCCCCGTCCCCGCGGCGCCGGCGGTGGACACCCTCGGGGCGGGCGACATTCTGCACGGCGCGTTCTGCCATTTTCACGAGCGTGGCGCGGATTTCCCGGTCGCACTGCGGCGCGCGGCCGCGGTGGCGACGGCCTCCTGCGGTTTCCTCGGCACCCGGGAATGGATGCGGCACTTCGATATTCGGTCGATTGGATAACGCGTTCAGTCGATGCGGTAGCGGCGTCCGGCCTTGCGCAGCACCAGATCGGCGCGGGTGCGGGTGGATTCGACGAGGGCGGCATTGCGGAGGTCGCTGTGCGCCACCTTGGCCCGCGCGGCCTCGAGGGTGCGGCCGCCGCGAATGTGACGGCGCAACAGGCGTTGTTCGATGATCGGCCGCGGCACGTCCAGGTACCAGGTCTCGTCGAGCAGCGGGCGCACGGCGGCCCAAGCCGGGTGGGCACGATCATCGAGCAGCAGGTAGTTGCCCTCGGTCACCACGATGGATTGGCGATCGAACACGATGCCGCCGGGGACCGGTTCGTGGATCTCGCGATCGTAGGTGGGCCAGGACACCGGCGTGCCCGGCTCGGTCTCGCGAACGGTGCGCAGCCGGGCCACATAGCCGTCGATGTCGAAGGTGTCGGGTTCGCCCTTGCGATCGAGGAATCCGGCGGCGCGCAGCTGGGCGTTGGTGAGGTGGAATCCGTCCATGGGCGCGACTTCGGCGATCGAAGCGCCGGCGGCCAGATTCAGTTCGTCGCGAATGCCGCGGGCGAGAGTGGATTTGCCGGCACCGGGCGGGCCCGCGATACCGAGCAGAAACCGACCGGAATGCCCGTCGGCGCGGCGGCGAACGCGAGCCGCCAACTCCGCCAACGAGGTTTCGACACTGCCACGTATCGCCACCCCTCCGAGCCTACGGGGAATCAATGCCCGCCTTCGGGAATGGCACGCACCAGCGCGTGCAGGTCCTCCTCCAGCAGCCGCGAGAGCCGGTAGGTGATCACGAACGCCAGCACGCCGCCGACACTGATCAGCCGCAGCGGCACGATCACCAGCGACAGATCGGCGGTCGACACGAAGGTCACGGTGGCCACCGCCAGCAGCGGCACCGACGCGGCCGCGGCGAGATAGAAATTGCTGCGCCGCGCCAGCGCCGACAGCTGCCGCCGATCGGCGGGCCCCACCGAACCGCGCGCCAGCAGCTGCGGATACAGCGACCGCACCGCGTACACCATGATCAGGAAGAACGGATAGGCCAGCGCGATGGTCGCGCACACCACCTGCGCGGTGAAGAAGTGCGCGAAGGCATTGTGCGGCAACCGCGCTCCCGTATCGGACAGGGCCAGCGGCCACGCCACCCCGGCGATCAGCCACATGGCGAACGGCACCCACACCGCCCGCTCCCCCATCAGCAGCGTGTCGGCGCGGGCGTGGGCCAGCTGGGCCGGGGTGTACCGGTGCCCGCGGGCCAAGCGGTAGGAGACGGTCAGCGGCCGCCGCGCCAGCCACAACAGCAGCAGCGCCGCCAGCGGGAAGGCGACCAGATTGTTCACCAGCGCCACCTGCTCGAACCGCTGCTGATCCACCAGCGGCAGCTCATTCACGACGAGACTCTGGTTGATCCGGACGTTGTACCAGCTGGCCACGGCATTCGGCAGGCCCACGCACAGCATCGCGATCGGCACCGGCCAGCCGCGCAATCGGGCCCACAGTGTGTGCGGCGGCGGATCCACCAGATCCCGGGCCCGCGGATCGAGGCACAGGTTGAGCTGCCCGGCCAGCTGGCCGCCGGTCTGCCAGCGCCGCGCCGGATCGGGTTGCAGACATTCCAGCAGCACCCGCCGCAGGGCGGCCGGGGTGTCGGCGGGCAGCGTGTCCAGGGCCGCCGCGGGCACGCCCGCCAGCCGCCGGGCCAGCATGGCCCGCATCGCCCCGGTATCGGTCCCGGCGCCCGCATCGTCGAATGGCAGTGCGCCCGTGAGCATTTCCCACAGCACGAGTCCGAGCGAGTAGATGTCGCCGCGGGTGTCCGGCAGCGGCGCGGCCGGATCCAGCTGCGCGGCCAGCGCCTCGGGCGACCGATACCGCAGCGCCCCGGCATCATTCGCGCCCGCCCCGAGGAACGCCCCACTCCAGTACACCGGCCCCAGCGCGAAATCCGCGAGCTTGGGCACCCCTTCCGCCGTGAGGAGCACATTTCCGGGCCGGATGTCGCGATGCAGCACCCCCTGCCGCAACCCGTAGTCGAGCGCCTCCGCCAGCCGCCGCCCCACCCACGCCACCGTTTCCGGCCAGCTCAGTCCGGCGATCTCGGCCCGCACCCGGGACCCGGCCGGCCGGATCTCACCCTTGGCCTCCATGGCCGCGTCGATGGCCCGCAGCAGCAGTCCGCCATCGGCGCTGTCGCGCCCGGCCGTCGCGGATTCCTGCCGCAGCCGGGCCAGCACGCCGTCGACGGTGCCGCCGGGCAGGTACTGCATGTACAACAGCCGCAACGGTTTTCCGGTGCTGCCGTCGGCAATCAGGCGCTGGTCGAAGACCCGCACGATGTGCTGGTGGTCGAGCTGCGCGACGGTGTCGGTGTCGCTGTCCACGCCCGCCTCCACCCGCACCGCGACCAGCCGCTGCATGGACCGCTGCCGGGCCAGGAACATGCGGCTGTGTTCACGGCCGCCGAGATCGGTGAGCAGGTCGAAATCGTCGAGGCGGCGGCCGGTTCCGATGCCCGCGGGCAGCGCGGGCGGCGGGGGCGGCGGGGTGTCGCCGGTGAAGCGGCGGCGGATCTCGGTGGCCGCCTCCGGGTACTCGGCGGTGAAGCTGTCCACGTCCACCGGCCGGAAGCGGCTGCGGGCCACGTACTCCTCGCAGACCAGGTCGGCGAAGTCCGGGCTGGTCCCCACCTCCGGGAATTCCCGGCGGTACTCCGCGAGCCGCTTCTCCATTCCGGCGCGCCGCCGGCGCTGCCGCATGTCCACCCGCACCAGATCGGTGAGGACCGCGAGCCGCACCTCATCGCCGTCGGGCAGATAGCCGGCCAGGGGCGGCGGTTCGCCGCGGTCGCCGCGCAGGGTGGATTCCCAGTCGGCAGCGAAGCGGGCGAGGGCTTGCGCTGCGAGTTCACTCACGATTCGGTACCCGCCCCGTTTCCGCGCGCCCGCGACGAGGGGGTCGACGACACCACCCGCTCCAGCGCCGCCAGGTCGGCCTCCAGCGCCCGGAACATGGCATAGATCAGGACGAAGGCCGCGATCCCGCCGACGCTGAGCACCCGCACCGCGACGATCACCTGCGGAATGTCGTCCGGCGGAAGGAACGTCACGCCCGCCACCGCCAGCAGCGGGACCGACGCCGCGACCGCCAGATAGGTGGTGCAGCGGTGGCCCAGCCGGTGCAGCCACACCGCGTCCTCGGCGCTGATGTCCCCTTGCCGCAGGAACATCGGATAGATGCACCGCACCAGATAGAAGGCCACGAGGAAGAACGGATACGCCACGGCGATGGCCCCGCACACCACCAGCGACACCAGGAAGTGCACCATGCCACGGGCCGGTAGGTCGGGAGCCGTCATGCGCAGCACCGTCGGGAAGGTGATGCCCGCGAGCACCCACAGCGAGAACACCACCAGGGAGATGCGCTCCCCGGCCAGCAGCACGTCCCCGCGGGCTCTGCGCAGGGTCTCCGCGTCGTATTCGCGGCCCAGCCGCACCCCGCGCGGCACAAAGATCAGGGACCGGCACAGATAGGCGATGACGGCCGTCCCGAGCGGGAAGAACACCAGGTTCACCGTGGTCGTGGTGACCATGAAGGTGTGCATGGCCGACTCGGACAGGTGGTTGATGATGAAGGCCCGGTTGTGCGCGATGTTGTACAGCGACGCCAGCAGGTTCGGCACCACGATGGCCAGCGTGACCAGCGGAATCATCCACGGCCGCAACCGCATCCGCCAGCTGTGCGGCGGCGGGTCGACCAGGTCGCGGGCGCGTTCGTCCAGGCACATGTCGAGCTGTTTGGCCAGGATCCCGCCGCTGCTCCAGCGCTGTTCGCGGGTGGGCTCCAGGCAGGTGAGCAGGACCCGGCGCAGCGCGGCGGGGCAGTCGGGCGGCACCCGGCCGAGGGCGGCGGTGTCGACGCCACCGCGCCGCCGCGCGAGCATGGCCTCGAGGGTGGTGCGGTCGCCGTGATCGCCGGGCCCGGCGGTGGTGTCGTCGAAGGGTTTCGCCCCCGTGAGCAGCTCCCACAACACCACGCCGAGGGAGAAGATATCGGCGCGGGTGTCCAGGTCGCCGGCGCTGCTGGCGGTGCCGGGGTGGCACGCGTCCAGCTGTTCCGGGGACATGTAGGACAGCGAACCGCCGAAGTACGCGACCGGACCGGCACTGTCGATATTCCGGCTGAAGCTGATGTTGAAGTCGGCCAGTTTCGGTACCGCCTCGGCGGTGAGCAGCACATTCGCGGGCTTCACGTCCCGGTGCAGGACCCCGTGCCCGTCCGCGTAATCCAGTGCCTCGGCCAGCCGGCGGCCCAGCCACGCCACGGTTTCCGGCCAGGACAGCCCGGCCAGCTCGGCGCGCACGCTGGAGTCGGTGGGCCGGATCTCGCCCTTCTCCTCCATGGCCGCGTCGACCGCGTCCAGCAGTAGCCGTCCGCTGCGTTGCCCGGGCGGGGTGGCCCGCACCCAGCGCAGCACGCCGAGCAGGGTGCCGCCGGGCAGGAACTGCATGTACAGCAGTCGCAGTCGCCGGCCGGAGTCGGTGCGCAGGTCCGACATCAGCCGCTGGTCGAAGACCCGCACGATGTAGTCGTGGTCGAGCTGGGCCAGGGTCTGCGGCTCGGTGCCGTGGTCGGCGGAGATCTTCACCGCCACCAGCCGCTGCAGGGAGCGCTGCCGGGCCAGGAACACCCGGGCGAACGCCCCGGAACCAAGACTTGTCAGCAGGTCGAAATCATCGATGCGCTGCCCGATTTCGATGCGATCGAGCAGTTCCCCGGTCTCGGGCGTGGTGATCCCGCCGGTGGCCGGGGTGGGCTCGGCCGGCGCGCCGACCAGCTGCGAGGGTTCCTCGTACAGCGTCACCTCACCCGGTTCGGGTACCCGGGTGGTGTCGCCGTCCACGGCCGGCCCGGGCCGGGCGGTGGGCTCGAGCTGCGTCCGCTCGAGCTGCGTCCGCTCGGAGCGTTCGAGCCCGAAGTCACCGCGCGTGGATTCGTCCAGCCCGGCCCGCCGCGTGCTCTGATCGTCGTCGTCGGCATTCAGCAGTTCCCGCAGCTCGGTCGCCTGATACGGATATTCGCGCAGGCAGTCGCGCGGATCCACGCGCTCGCCGCTGTGCCGGCGGATGACGAACTCCTCGTACACCAGCCCGGCGGGCAGATCCCGATCCGCGAGTTCGGGGAATTCGACGCAGTAGTCGCGCAGCCGTTTGGGCGGGGAGACCTCGGTTCCGGCGGGTCGGTGCAGCCAGCGGTGGCGCATGTCCACCCGGATGAGCTCGATCAGCGCACCCCGTCGCAGCGTGGTGGCGTCGGGCAGATAGTCGGCGATCCGGGGCGGAGCCGCAGTGGAGTCCCACGCCGCCGTGAAGGCGGCGATCGCACTCGATTCCGTTTTCGCCGAGTAACCGCCGGAACGGTGGTCGGAACCAGAAGCCATGTCCGCACCCCTCTGGCTCGGCACGGATGTCGTGATCCGCACTGTCGATCCGAGGATGTCGTGGATTCTGAGATTGGGACAAAGAACCCGCCACACCCCACACCATCATCCCCGACTGCTAGCCGGAATGATAACTTGCGGCTCACGAGCGGATCACCCGATTTCGACACGAGGCGACGGGGGAACATCAGCATGCACGACGAGGGCACGGCGCTAGCGGCTGAAATCGCCACAGCCGGCACCGCCGAGGAGGTAGCGGTGGCACGCACCACGGCCGATTCCGACACCCCATCCGACCGTCCCCCCGTGGACCTGACCACGGCCACCGGCATCGCCGCGGCCGTCCAGAACGGCTCGATCTCCCCCGAGGACGCGGTCGGCGCGGCGCTGGACCGGATTCGCGCCCGCGATCGGAAATTGAACGCTTTCAGTCTCGTTCGCGAGGAAGCGGCCCGCGCCGAGGCCCGCACGGTGGCCGAACGACCGGATCTGGACATGCTGCCGCTGGCCGGCGTGCCGATCGCGGTCAAGAACAATATCGACGTCGCCGGCGAGATCACCCGGGGCGGCTCGCTGGCCGGTCCCGATACCCCAGCCACCGGCGATCACCCGGTGGTGCGGCGGCTGCGCGCCGCGGGTGCGGTCGTCGTGGGCCTGACCACGGTGCCCGAATTCGGGCTCTGGGGTGTCACCGACAGCCCGGGCAGCATCACCCGCAGCCCGTGGAACACCCGCTACTGCGCGGGCGGCTCGTCGGGTGGTTCCGGCGCAGCGGTCGGCTCCGGCATGGTCCCGATCGCGCACGGCAATGACGGGCTCGGCTCGGTCCGCATTCCGGCCGCCTGCTGCGGTGTGGTCGGCCTCAAGCCCGGCCGCGGTCTGGTGCCCGCCGAGGTGGGGCTGGACTCGTGGGGCGGGATGACCGAGAACGGGGTCCTCGCAACGACGGTCGCGGATACCGCGCTCATGCTCTCGGTGCTCGCGGACCGCCCCGACCTGGCCGATCTGGAGACGCCCTCGACGCTGCGCATCGGCCTGGCCACCGGGGCTCCGACACCGCTGGGCCATATCGACCTGGCCTGGACCGCCGCCGCCGACAAGGCCGCCGCGGCCGCCTCCCGGGCGGGCCACATCATCGGCGTCGCCGAACTCCCGTATCAGGGCTCGACTTTCGCACTGCTGCTGCGCTGGCTGGGCAATGCCGCCCGCGAGGCCGCGACCGTCCAGCACCCGGATCGCCTGCAGCGCCGCACCCGGGTGCACGTCGCCCTCGGCAGGGCGGTGCTGAAGTCCGGACTGCTGCGCCCGTCGCAGGTCGATCGTGTGGAGGCCCGGCTGCTCGACTACTTCGAGCGCTACGACGTGGTCATCACGCCCACCCTGGCGACCCCTGCCCCGCGCGCCCGCCGCTGGCATTCCCGCCCCTGGCTGGCGAATGTCCTTGCGAACACGAAGTTCTCGCCGTTCACGCCGCTGTGGAACCTGGTCGGCTGGCCCGCGCTGTCACTACCCATGGGCCTGCACCCGCGCACCGGCACCCCGGTCGCGGCGCAGATCGCGGGCCCGCCCGGCAGCGAGTCGACCATCCTCCGGCTGGCCGCACAGATCGAGGCCGCCCACCCCTGGCAGCGCGTCGCTCCCTGAGCACACCCGGATACAGCACACCCGGATACAGCACAGCGCCGCGTCACTAGGTGACGCGGCGCTGTGCTTCTGTCCCGATACCGTACTCCCGGACGGACCGCGGCAACCTCCGACCCTCTGCCGCCGCCCGTTTCGACCGGTCCGGGCCGGGGCCTACTGGGCCGCGACCGGTTCCTTCTCGGCGAAGCCGCCGTCGAGGACGCGGACGGCGAACTCGAGGATGGTGGGGCGGTCGTCGTCGGCGCGCCAGGCCACCGCCAGTTCGCAGGGGGCCAGGCCGGTGACCGGGCGGGCGGTGAGGCCGGGCCAGCGGTACATGGGGACGTTGTTCTCGGCCAGCAGGCACACGCCCAGGCCGAGGCTGACCGCTTCGAGGCGCTCCTCGGCGGTGGCCGCTTCCGCGCCGATCTTGGCCTGACGGCCGCCGCGGGCGTCCGCACCGAGCCAGAAGTCCCGTGCCGCACCGGCTTCGGCGGGCATGGCGATGAAGGGCTCGTCGATCAGGTCGGCGAAGTCGATCTGCTCCTGGCCGGCCAGGGCGTGGTTCTCGGGCAGCAGCACCCAGCGCGGTTCGGTGCGCAGCACCTGCCAGCGGTAGCGGCTGGTGTCGGGCACCGGCAGCCACATGAGCGCGAGGTCGGCCTGACGACCGGCCAGCCCGCTGGACGGGTCGGTCCAGGACGCGGAGTGCAGGGCGAGCCGGTGGCCGCTGGCGCTCTCCAGGTCGGTGATCAGGCCGCGGCCGATGGAGGACTGGATGCCGACGCGCAGCACCTCACCGGCCTCCTGCAGGGCGACATTGGTGACTTCCCACAGTTCCAGAATCTTCCGCGCGCCTTCGAGGAGTTCCTTGCCGGCGACGGTCAGGGCCACGCTGCGCTGATTGCGGTCGAACAGCACGACGTCGAGCTGGCGCTCCAGCTGACGGATCTGTCGTGACAGGGTGGGTTGTGCGATGTGCAGCCGTTGAGCGGCGTTGGTGAAATGCAGTTCCTCAGCGACGGCGACGAAATACCGCAGGTCGCGCAAATGCGGGTCCATAGCCCCTTGCTATCAGAATCGGTCTTGATTTTCCAGCCGTATCTGACCCAAAAGTTTGCAACTGGATCAGAAAACAGCCGTCAGGTTTGTTACAGACAGCATAGGACTCCCCCGAAACATTCTGTTAACCGGACCCGCGAATTCCTGGCCATTCACCGACGCCCACCCGCCGACGCCCTAGCGGACACTTGACCAGCAGTTACACATAAATCCGCCCCCACGCCCGATTCCCACCCGACCCGAGCGCTGACATCCAGCAACGACCACTCCCCCGGCCCACGCCCCAAACCAGCCCACCGGGTGAGTTTCGTCACATCAACGCCGAAGGCCGCCCCCGGTAACCGGCAGCGGCCTTCGTTCAGATCCTCGAGAGTTGCTACTCCCCGCCGTAGACCTTCGGGTCCAGGGTGCCGATGTACGGCAGATCTCGGTAGCGCTCGGCGTAGTCGAGGCCGTAGCCCACCACGAACTCGTTCGGGATGTCGAAGCCCACGGCCATCACATCCACCTGGGTGCGCAGCGCGTCGGGCTTGCGCAGCAGCGTCACCACCTCGAGCGAGGCCGGGTTGCGGCTGGACAGGTTGCGCAGCAGCCACGACAGCGTCAGGCCGGAGTCGATGATGTCCTCGACGATCAGCACATTGCGCCCGGCGATGTCCTTGTCCAGGTCCTTCATGATGCGCACCACGCCCGAGGACGAGGTGGAGGACCCGTAGGACGAGACGGCCATGAACTCCATCTGCGTCGGCACGGTGAGCTTCTTGGCCAGGTCGGTCATGAAGAAGATGGCGCCCTTGAGCACGCCCACCAGCAGCAGATCGCCCTCAGGGGCATCGGCGGGATAGCGCTTGGCGACCAGTTCGGCCAGTTCCTCAACCTTGTCGGCGATCTGTTCCTCGCTGATCAGCACCGACGCGATGTCGTCCCCGTACACGTCCGCTGGTTTCCCTTCAGTGATGTCGACCCGAATCCGGGTTCACTCCGAACCGAGTATGAGCCTGCCATGTTCACGCGCGGCAACCAACCTCGTCCCACTGGCCGAACCGCCCACCGCGACCCCGCCCTGCCCCCGCCACCGCGTGACCAGCGCCTCGACCGCTCGTAAATTGCTGTCCGTCAAGGATTTTGCGCCACGCCCGAGCAACCATTCGCGAATGACGCGGCGGCGGACCGCGGGCGCGGCAGTGGCGAGCATCTCGATTCGCAGCCCGTCACCGTCCCGGGCGGCTGCCAGCAACTCTCCGGCGAGCGCGTCCAGCACCTCCCCGTCCTCCCGCAGGTGCGCTGCCGTGCGCGCGAGCGCGGCGGCCACGCCGCCGCCGAGCACGTCCTCGAGCAGCGGCAGCACCTCGTGCCGCAGGCGAACCCGGGTGAATTCCGGCGCGCTGTTGTGCGGGTCCTGCCAGGGCGTGATCCCCAGATCCGCGCAGAGTTCGCGGGCCACGCTCCGCCGCACCCCGAGCAGCGGCCGCCCCCACGGCGCATCGAATTCCGGCATCCCCCAGATGGACCGCGCCCCCGACCCACGCCCCAGCCCGAGCAGTACCGTCTCGGCCTGATCGTCCAGCGTGTGCCCGAGCAACACCGGCAATCCCTGCCGTGCCTGGTCCAGCGCCGCGTACCGGGCGCGCCGGGCCGCCGCTTCCGGACCACCCGGGTACCGGGCCTTGCCCGCACGGTCGCCGAGGCCCGCGGGGCGGCCGATGTCCGGGTCGCGATCGGCGATGTCGGGGCCCGTCCCGGCACGCTCGACCGTCACCGTCAATACCCGCGCCGACCGGCAGCCCAGCTGCGACGCCAGCGCGGCCGCCGCCGCGGCCACCTCCGCCGACCCGGTCTGCAAACCGTGATCCACCGTCAGCGCGTCCACCACGTCCGCCTCCGCACAGGCGGCGGCTGTCAGCGCGACCGAATCCGCCCCACCCGAGAGGGCCACGGCGACCACCCCGTCGGGCGCGTACCGTCCCAGCCATTCCCGCACGGCGCGCCGCATCTCCAGTGCGGCAGGCGTCTCGGGCAGCCGGGGCCGATCGTTCACGCCCTGATCGTCGCACGCGGGCCCCGGGGCACGGCGCGGCGGCAACGGCTCAGCCGAGGACGCGGGCGACCCAGCGCTGCGGTTCGCCGATTTCGTCTGTGCGGGGCAGGGTTTCGGGGTCGGTCCAGATGGTGTTGAACCGCGCCATGCCGACGGTGTCGACGACCTCGTCGACGAAGGCCTTGCCGCGCACATACTGGGCGACCTTGGCGTCCATGCCGAGCAGTGCCCGCAGCAGCCGCTGGATGGGGTTGGCGGGGCGCTTGCGGCGCTGATCGAAGGCGGCGCGGATGCGGGCGACCGAGGGCACCACGGCGGGTCCGACGGCGTCCATGACGTGGTCCGCGTGGCCCTCCAGCAGCGTGCCGAGCATGAGCAGGCGGTCGAGGGCTTCGCGCTGCGGTGCGGCCTGGGTGGCGCGCAGCAGCCCGATGACACCGCCGGCCGGGTCGTCGCCGCCGCGGCGGCGCTCCTTCACGGCGTCGACGAGCCGGGCCAGCATGTCGGCGAGGGGTTCGTCACCCGCCTCACCGAGCACCTCGACATTGCGGCGCATGTAGCCGGCGATCCAAGGGGCGGACGAGAATTGGACCCGGTGGGTGACCTCGTGCAGGCACACCCAGAGCCGGAAGTCGCTGGGCGGCACGGCGAGTGCGCGTTCCACCGCCATGATGTTGGGCGCGACCAGCAGCAGCGTGCCGTCGGGCCCGGTGAACGGGTCGTACTGGCCGAGGATGGCCGTCGACAGAAACGCCAGCATGGCCCCGGCCTGCACTCCGGCCGGTTTGCCGACGAGTTTGCCCTTCTCCCCGGGTTCCAGGCCGCTGCCGGTGAGCTGGGCCATGGATTCGGCGGCGGCGTGGATCCAGCCGGGCCGGTCCACGATCAGCGCGTCCGGTACCACCGACCCGTCGTCGAGACCGCTGACCTCACGGACTGGCCCCTCGGCGCGCACCGAGGCGGCGGCGAGTTCGGCGACCGCGTGTTCGGCCGAGTACCGGGATGTCCGCGGCCCGGCGGGGACCAGCGCGGCGCCGGTGCGGGCGGCCACGTTCCAGTCCACCACACCGGTCAGGTTGGTCCGGGTGCGAGCGGGGGCCACAGGGTTTTCGGATCCGGTCATGTTCATCCACCCGTCAGGAGCAGCCACAGTTGCGCAGTGCGTTGGCGACGGCATCCAGCGCGGGTCGGCTCACCTCCGGCGGCCGATCGTTCGACATCAAGGCGAACGTCAGGACCCGTCCGTCGCGGTCCAGCACATAACCCACCAACGCACTCGAGACGGACAGAGTTCCGGTTTTGGCCCGGATCCACCCCGCCCCGTCGCGATCCCGGTCGACATAGCGGCTCGCCAGCGAGCCGGTGCCGCCCGCCACCGGCAGGAAGTCGAGCAGCGGCGCGAGCGGGGAGCCGTCGGTGCTGGTCGCGGCCGGGTCGGCGGTCGAATTGTCTTGCGGTACAGCACCATTGGGCAGCGCGGCCACGGTCAGCACCCGGTTGAGCAGGCGCGGGGGAATGTGGTCGTCGGTCGAAAGCCCGCTGTTGTCGGCCATTTTCAGGCCGGTCAGATCGAATCCGGCGGCCTGCAGCACGGTCGTCATGGCGGTCACCGCGCCGGTGAAGGAGGCTTCCTGCCCGCTCGCCACCGCGACCTCGCGGCCGATGGCCTCGGCGAGCACATTGTCGGAGTGCACCATGGCCTGCAGCATGCGTTCCCGCAGTGGCGCGGACTGCACGGCGGCCAGCTGGTTCGCGCTCGCCGGGGCGGTGCCCAGCTTCACCTTGGCGGGATCGACGCCCAGTTCGGTGGCCAGCTTCCGGCCCGCGTCGAGGGCGGGAGTGGGGGTGCGGGGCGAATATTCGACCAGCGGGTCGAGGCGGCCGCCGTCGATCATGACCGGGTCCAGCGGTGCGATGGAGCCGCCCGCGATATCGGCGTTGTCCCAGCCGGGCGCGAAGTTCGGGCCCGCGTAGGCGGAGGTGTCGACCACGATGGAGTCCACCCGCTGCCCGGCGGTCTTGATCTGCGCGACCAGGTCCTGCAGCCGGGGCGCGTCCGGGTAGTAGCCCTTGCCGTCGGGCTGCGCGGTGATGGTCGGGTCACCGCCGCCGACCAGCACGATCTCGCCGGGAACCGAGCCGGTCACCACCTTGGTGGTGATCCGGTGATCGTCGGGCAGGGCGAGCAGTCCGGCCGCGGTGGTGAGGATCTTGGCGGTGGAGGACGGGATCATGCCCTTGTCCGGGTCCATGGTCCACAGCACCTTGCCGGTGTCCCCGTCGGAGACCGAGGCGGCGAAGATCCCGAGGTCCGGATTGCCGACCACCGGTCCGAGCGCGGCGGCCAGCCCGTTCGCGGAGGCGGCGGGCGCGGTCACCGGGGCGGGCGCGACCTGCGGAATCGGCTTCACGGGCGCGGGCGGATCGGCGATCGTCAACCCCCCGTGCCGGAATTCCTCCGTCCACGGCTTCAGGATCACCGCCACCGCCCCGGCCGCCGCCACCACGACGACCAGCACCAACGACACCACGATCCAGGTTCTGCGTCGCCGCTTGGCCTCCAGACCACCGATGTTCTGCTTGTTCCGACCAAACACCTGCCGCTGTCTCCTGTATCTGAGTGCGCCGCCTTCGGCGTCGCGGGTTCGCGGCCAAGGCGCAGGCCTATGGAGCCGAAAGCTCGGTTCTTCACTCCTACGCTCAGTCGCTCCAGAACCGAGCCGGGCCGCGAACTGCCCCGCATTCACACACTATCCTCGTTGCGCAGTCGTTCCCTTGAACGAGCTGGCGAGTCGGCAGCCTTACCGCCCACCGAAAAGGAGATGACGTGGAGTTCGACGTCACGATCGAGATCCCCCGGGGTCAGCGCAACAAGTACGAGGTCGATCACGAGACCGGACGCGTTCGGCTGGACCGCTTCCTGTACACGCCGATGATGTACCCGGCCGACTACGGCTACATCGAGAACACGCTCGGCGGCGACGGCGATCCGCTGGATTGCATGGTGCTGCTGCCCGAGTCCGTGTTCCCGGGTGTGCTGGTCGAGGCCCGTCCCGTCGGCGTGCTGATCATGAGCGACGAGGCCGGCATCGACGAGAAGCTGGTGGCGGTGCCCGCCGGCGACAAGCGCTGGGCGCACATCCAGGACGTCGAGGACATCCCGGAGTTCCAGCGCAAGGAGATCGCGCACTTCTTCGAGCACTACAAGGACCTGGAGCCCGGCAAGTGGGTCAAGGTCGAGGGCTGGGAGGGCCGCGCGAAGGCCGAGAAGCTGGTCGACGAGGCCTACGCTCGCCTGAAGGAGCAGGGCGGCCACTGAGCTCCCGCTGACGAGGGGCGGCGCGGATTTCGCTCCGCCCCTTTCGTTTTCCCGGATCCCCCGTCCTACTCGGCAGCGGTCGCGAGCCCGGCGGTCGTGCGCAGCGGGACTTCCTTCCAGAACACCACCAGCACGAACGCCAGCAGGGTGACGGCGGATGTGGTCAGGAAGACCGTCGACAGCGATTCCGCGAATCCCACCTTGAACGGGTGTGCGAGCACGGGATCGAGCTTCTGGATCACCGAGCTGTCGTTCAGCACCCCCTGCGCCGCCGAGGTGTCGTGCTTCAGAAATCCTTGCGACAGCGCCATATCCGCGGGATTCCCGTCGTGCGCCCCGGCGGCGACGGCGTCCTGGAACTTGCGGTCCTTGCCCGACTCCAGCAGCTGCGCGCGGATATCGGGTCCGAGCCGATCGAACAGGATCGACAGGAACACCGCGGCGCCGAGCGTGCCGCCGATCTGCCGGAAGAAGGTGGCGGCGGCGGTGGAGACGCCCATGTCCTTGGGCGGCAACGCATTCTGCAGCGCCACGATGAGCGGCTGCATGAGATTGCCCAGCCCGAAGCCCACGCACAGCATGAACAGCACCACGATCCAGAACGCCGAATCGGCCTTCAGGTAGTGCAGCAGGAACAGCCCGATGGTGATCATGGCCGAGCCCAGCAGCGTGTAGACGCGGTAGTGCCCGGTGCGTGAGATCAATTGCCCCGACATGACCGAGCCGATCATCATGCCCAGCACCATGGGGAGCATCTGCAGCCCGCCCAGCATCGGGCCGGCACCCCGGTCGGCCTGCAAATACTGTGGCAGCAGCAGGATTCCGCCGAACATGCCCGCGCCCACCACGAACGAGATGACGACGCCCAGCGCGAAGGTGCGGTTGGCGAATATGCGCAGCGGGACGAGCGCGGCCTCCCCCAGCGCGGCTTCCACCAGTATGAAGGCGATCACCCCGAGCGCGCCGATCAGGTAGCACACGATGGATCGCGCACTGCCCCAGCCCCATTCGCGCCCCTGCTGGGCCACGATGAGCAGCGGGCTCATGGCGATGACGAGCGCCAGCGCACCCCAGTAGTCCACGCGGTCACGGGATTTCTCACGTGGCGGCAGGCGCAGCACCCGGGTCACCACGACCAGGGTGAACAGGCCGATGGGCACGTTCACCAGGAACACCCAGCGCCAGCCCGCGATCCCGAGAATGCTGTGCTGTCCCGCGAACAGCCCGCCCAGCACCGGCCCGATCACACTCGACGTACCGAACACGGCCAGGAAATACCCTTGGTACCTGGACCTTTCGCGCGGGCTCACGATGTCGCCCACGATGGTCAACGCCAGCGACATGAGCCCGCCCGCGCCCAGCCCCTGCAGCGCCCGGAAGGCGGCCAGCTCGTACATGGACTGTGCGAAGGTGCACAGCAGCGAGCCGGTCACGAAGATGGTGATCGAGGCGAGGTAGAAGGGCTTGCGCCCGTACATGTCCGAGAGCTTGCCGTACAGCGGCGTGGCCAGGGTGGCGGTGATCAGATACGCGGTGGTCGCCCAGGCCTGCAGTGAATACCCGTTCAGATCGTCGGCGATGGTGCGGATCGCGGTGGACACGATGGTCTGATCGAGGGCCGCGAGCAGAATGCCCAGCAGCAGGCCGCTGATGATCACCAGTATTTCGCGATGAGTGAAGCCGCCCGCACCGGTCGACTCGCTCACCTCGGATGTAGCCATGGCCATACCTCCGGTCCCCCGCCAAGAACGATAGGCCGGGAACCGGAGGCATGGGGTCCTTTTACGGGGCCCCCGGGGTCACTTCCCCTTGAATTCCGGGGGGCGCTTCTCGAAGACCGCCTGGATGGCCTCGGTGAGGTCCTCGGACGGCAGGAACGCCGAGTTCCAGGCCGACACATAGCGCAGCCCGTCGGCGATCCTGCCGCGCTTGGGCTGGTCGAGGACGTCCTTGATGCCCTGCACCACCAGCGGCGGGTTGGCGGCGATCTCGCGCGCCATGGCGTGGGCGGCGTCCAGCACGGCCTGCTGGTCGGCGTACACGTCGTTGATCAGGCCGATCTTCTCGGCGCGGGCCGCGTCGATGTCCTTGCCGGTGTAGGCGAGTTCACGCACGTGCCCCTCGCCGATGATGCCCGGCAGCCGGTGCAGCGAGCCGATGTCGGCGACGATGGCCACCTTGGCCTCGCGCAGGCTGAACTTGGCGTCGGCGCTGGCCAGGCGGACATCCGCGGCGGCGATGAGGTCCAGTCCGCCGCCGATGCACCAGCCGGAGATCGCCGCGATGACCGGCTTGACGCAGTCGGCGACCGCGGTGACCGAGTCCTGCATGCTGCGCACGTGCTTGAGGAAGTCGGTGCGCGGCCCGGCGAGCGCCCGGTCGGCCAGCAGCGGCCCGAAGAGCGGGCTCATGGCCGGCAGGTCCAGGCCGTAGGAGAAGTGCGTGCCGGATCCGGTGAGCACGATGGCGCGGATGTCCGGGTCGGCGTCGAGTTCGCCGAAGATCAGCGGCAGTTCGCGCCAGAAGTCGGGGCCCATGGCATTGCCCTTGCCGGGACCGGTGAGCGTCACCTGGGCGATGTGGTCCTTGCTTTCGACCTCGAAAGCCTTCCATTCGGTCATCGGTCCAGCGTATCGGGGGTGCCGGGGGCGGGTCGGGCCGGTGTTAATCCTGTGCTAAATCTGCTGCGTCCCAGTGTTTTCGAACCGCATTCCGGCGCACGATTGGCGGGTTCGCACAACTCGCCCATCCCGTGTGTGAGGTCTGGATGTTGATGCATCACGGAATCGGCCTCGACCGCTTCAATACGCTCCCCCGCCGCCGCGCGATCCATGCCCTGTACGAATGCTGCTGCAATGTCACCTGGGCCCAGAAGATCGCCGACGGCCGCCCGTACCCGGGCCATGCCGCACTCCAGACGGCCGCCGCGGCGGAGCTGCACGCCCTGTCCGCGATCGACCTGGAACGGGTCTTCGATTCCTGTGCGCACCAGCGGGTTTCGCAGCGCACCGTCGAGGAGCTGGCCCCGATCGTGCGCGACCGCCTGACCGAGCTGCTGGGCCCGGAGGAGGGCTATCCCGACTACTGATCCCCGGCACATCCACCGCAATCGCTCTACCCTGGTTGCCATGCGCAGGTCCCTGCCACCGGTCGCGTCGAAGGTCTCCGACACCTTGATCGCGCGCGGCCATCACGGGGTGATCATCACCCAGCCCAGTCCCACCCACACCGCGCAGGAAGCCGCCGACGCGCTCGGCGTGACCGTCGGGGCGATCACCAAATCGCTGGTCTTCCTGCTCGACGACGATCCGGTGCTGCTGCTGGTGTCCGGTGCGCACCAGGTGCATCTGAGCCGCACCGGGGAGCGCCTAGAGGGCACGCTCTCCCGGGCGCCGGCGGCCATGGTCCGCGAGGTGACCGGACAGCCCATCGGGGGTGTCGCCCCACTCGGGCACCCCACCAATCTGCCGACCTTCGTCGACACGGCGTTGTCGCAGTATCAGGAGTTGTGGGCCGCGGGCGGGCATCCGAACACGCTGTTCCGCACCACCTTCGGGGAATTGGTCCGGATCACCGCGGGCCTGGCCATCGATGTGGACTGAGCACCACCCACCGGCGTGGACCGGGCAATTTCTTACAGGGTGGAATAACCGGGCGCTCGACCACGTAGTTTCGTGACGTGAGCGATTCCCCGACGCCCGGCACCGAGCTACACGTGCCCGACGATCTGAGCGGCATTACCGCCCAGCAGTACCGCGCCGCCATGCGGCACTATCCGGCCGGGGTCACCATCGTCACGCTCGAGTCCGACCAGGGTCCGGTGGGCTTCACCGCCACCTCGTTCGCCTCGCTCTCCGCACAGCCGCCGCTCATCTCGTTCAATATCGCCGAGACCTCCTCCAGCATCGAAGCCATGCTGCGGGCCGAATCGCTGGTGGTGCATTTCCTGGGCGAGCATCAGAAGCACCTGGCCCAGCGGTTCAGCCGGACCGCCGAGGAGCGGTTTACCGACCGGTCCCTGTGGACGACGCTCGGCAGCGGCGAACCCGTCCTGCACGGCACTCCCATCTGGGTCCGCGCCACGGTCCATCAGCTCCTCCCGATCGGCGACCACACCCTGGTCATCGGCCTGGTCACCCAGGTGCACGACAACACCGAGAGCTCCCCGGCGGTCGGCCCGCTGGTGTATTACAACGGCGCGTACCACCGTGCCGAGATCGCCGACTGACGCCGGCGCCGATTCAGGCCGCGGCCGAAGCCGCCGTGCCGATGCCCAGCGCCGCCAGGATCGCCGCGCTCGCCTGTTCCAGCCGCACCCGGACGCGCGGCCGTCGCAACAGCTCCACCGCCCGCGCGGCCGCCACCGCCAGCAGGATCATTTCGATTGCCGCGACAGTGGATTCGATGGCCCCGAGCGTGAGCGTGTTGAGGAATGTCACCCGGGTCAGGAACTGCGGCAGCACCGCGAGGTAGAACAATCCCACCTTCGGATTGAAGACACACGACAGCAATCCAGCAGCGAATGCCGAGCGCAGCGACGCCGGCTCACCCTGCGCCACCGCGACATCCGCCCCGCCGCCCGCCGCGCCGGGCCCGCGCCGATGCGCCAGCAGCGCCCGGACACCCAGGTACACCAGGTAGATTCCGCCGATCACCTTGAGCGTGCGATACGCGGTCGCCGACTGCTCCAGCAGCGCCGCGACCCCGGCCGCGACCACGGTGGCCCACACGATCCCGCCGAACGCCGAGCCCACCGCGGCCGCGATTCCGGGTCGCGATCCGGCCATCGAGAATCGCAGTACCAGAAAGGTATCCGGCCCCGGCGTGAGCGCGAGCAGCACACACAACCCCACGAAACTCAGTAGCAGCGGAAAACTCATGCCCTCCATGGCAACCCATCACCACGGCCCGGCGCAAGGGTGAGATCGCTGAACCTGCCCCCGACGAACAGGGTCAACGACGCCCACGGAAATGACGAAGGCCGCCGCCCCTGTCGATCAACGGGGGTCGGCGGCCTTCGGGGTTGCGAGTTTCAGTTCCGCGCGCTGAATTCCGCACCCAGCTCACGGAACAGATCAGTGTTCATCGTGAACGCCAGTCGCGCCTCGTCGAGTACGCGATCGACCTCGGGGCCGTCGAGGGGAAGCTGGTCGAGGGCCTCACGGTAGTCGCGCTTGAACGCGGCCGGGTTGGCGATGTGCTCGAAGACGTAGAACCGCACGCCGTCGCCCTTCTTGGGCAGGTTCCACAGTTTCTCGGCGGTACCGCGAATGACCTGGCCGCCGGAGAGATCGCCCAGGTAGCGGGTGTAGTGGTGGACGACATAGCCGGCCGGCCAGTCGCCCGCGCACTCCTCGATGCGGGCGGCGTAGGCGGCGGTGGCGGGCAGCGCGGCCAGTTCATCGCGCCAGTTCGCGCCGCCGAGGTGGGCCAGGTCGGCCTCCAGTGCGGCCAGCCGCGCCAGTTCCGGCTTGACGAACGGACCGGCGACGGGGTCGGAAGCCAGTGCGGCGGAGTGCTTTTCGAGAGCGGCGTAGACGAACCAGAGCTGCGCGGTGTACCGATAGAAGGCCTCCACCCCGAGCTGTCCGCCGAGCATGTCGCGCATGAACGTGGAGTGTTCGGCCTCGTTGTGCTGCTGCTCGGTCGCGGTGCGAATGAGCGTCGAGAACGGGGTGCTGGTCTCCAGCATGATCGGGCTCCTCGTGGTCAGCTCGGGGGGCACCACTTTGGCTACCCTAACTTCGACTCCGACCCTACGCCCCAGCAACGTTCGCGCGATTCGAACTTTGCGGCCCACCCGATCCAACTTTCGGACGATTTTTCCGATACGGTCGTGCCGTTCGTCACACCGACCCGCGGCGCTCCAGCATGTCGTGCGCAGCCTCCCGCAGCGCGACCGTGGCCCGCGTGAAGTAATCGAAGAGCACCTCGAGCTCCTCCGGGCGGTACTCGGCGAGTACCGCCGCGATCCGATCCCGCGGCGGGGCCACCACCGCCTCGATCCGCCCCTCCGAATCCGGGATCGGCTCGACCACCACCTTCCGGCGATCCGCGACATCCGGCACACTCGCCACCGCGCTGGCCGAGCACGGCTACCGCGCGGACGCGAGGACCCTCTTCCCCTGGGAGGGCGTCACGCAGTACCTGACCGAACCCGCTGTGCGCGCGACATTTTCAGCTCTCGCCGAGGCTCCGACCGGCAGCGAGCTCATCTTCAGCTACATCCGGCAGGACTTTCTGGACGGCACCAACCTTCAGGGCTGCGCCGCCACCTACCGCAGATTCGTAGCACGGCAACGACTCTGGACCTTCGGTTTGCATCCGGACCAGGTCCCGGCACTGCTGGCCGACTACGGTTGGTACGAGGTCGAGCAAGCGGGCGGACCGGAGTACACCGCCAGCTATCTCGACCCGATCGGGCGCGACGTCCGGGTGCCCGACCTCGAACGCTGCGTGGCGGCTCGCAAATCGTGACGGCGGCGCCACGACCCGGCGGGGTTGACAAGCCCGCGAGCCGTCTGCCAATCTCTGCAATCAGGTCATGAGTACCAGCGCGAAGCCCCGGCTTGCTGGTCGGCAACCCTCCTCCGCGGTGGGGTGCTCCGGGTGACGACCGGGCCGACGCCCGACCGGGCGCGGCAAGCGCGGACTCTCGATCGATTTCTATTTTCCCGATCGCGTGTCCATGAACCCGACGGGATTTCGTGATGACTGCTATCGCCGACCAGACCTGTGCCGCCCTCGCCGATGTCTCCGGCTGTGACCTGCGGGTCCCACTGGTCCAGGGCGGGACGGCCGGCTACGCCAACTTCGACTACGCCGCCAGCGCACCCGCATTGCGGCAGGTCACCGACCGGGTCGCGGACCTGCTGCCCTACTACGCCAGCGTGCACCGCGGCGCGGGGTACGCCTCCCGGGTCTCCACCGACTGCTACGAGTCGGCCCGCGGTTCGGTCGCCCGCTTCCTGAACGCGGCCGAGGACCAGGTGGTGGTCTTCACCCGCAACACCACCGACTCACTGAACCTGCTCGCCGCCTGCGTGCCCGGTGACACCGTGGTGCTGGACGTCGAGCACCACGCCAACCTGCTGCCCTGGACCCGGCGCGGCCGCCGGGTGGTTCCGGTCGCGGACACCATCGAGGAGACCATCCAGCGCCTGGTCGCCGAGCTGTGCTCGAAACCCGCTGCGCTGCTGGCGGTTACGGGCGCCTCCAATGTGACCGGCGAACTGCTGCCGCTGGAGCGGCTGGCCTGGATCGCCCACCAGTGCGGCACCCGCATCCTGGTGGACGCCGCCCAGCTGGCCCCGCATCGCCGAATCGACCTGCGCACCACCGGCATCGACTACCTGGCCTTCTCCGGCCACAAGACCTACGCCCCGTTCGGCGCGGGCGTGCTGGTCGGCCGCCGGGACTGGCTGGACGCGGCCCAGCCCTACCTGGCCGGCGGCGGCGCGGTGCGCGCGGTGAGCACCGAGAGCGTCGAATGGGCTCCCGCCCCGCAGCGCCACGAGGCCGGTTCCCCGAACGTGCTGGGCGTCGCCGCCCTGGCCGCGGCCTGCGATGCCCTCGCCGAGCTGGACGAGACCACCGTGATCGAGCACGAGCAGTACCTCACCCACCGCCTCCGCTACGGCCTGAAAACCGTTCCGGGCGTGAACTTCCTGCGGATCTGGCGCGACAGCACCGACGCGGTCGGCATTGTCGCGTTCACCGTCGACGGCTTCGAGCCCGGCCAGGTGGCCGCCTACCTCTCCGCCGAGCACGGCATCGGGGTGCGCGACGGCCGCTTCTGCGCCCACCCGCTGTTGTCCCGTCTCGGTGTCGATGCCGCCCTGCGCGCCAGCATCGGCCTGGGCACCACCGCCGCCGATGTCGACCGCCTCGTCGAGGCCATCGCGACCCTGGTGGCGCGCGGCCCGGCGTGGAATTACGCCCGCACCGAAGGACATTGGAACCCGGTCCCCGAGACCCGTCCCTTCGGCAGTTCGGCCGAGGGTGGGGCTGCCTGCGGTTTCTGAACCGGCCGGGAACCGGTCAGGGCACCATGTAGCGGGCCGCGAGCACCTCGACGAGTGGATCGTCGTCGGTCACCGCGTCGAGCGCATCGAGGTCGACCTGGACGGCGAGCTGCCGGGTGTCCTCCTGATCGGGGTCCGGCGGCCCATCCTCTTCGAGCTGCCGGATCAGCTTCTGCCGCACGCGTTCCTTCAGCGAATCGCTCATAAACAGAGCATGCCCCGCCTAAACCGGCGCGATCCAACTACCCCACGGTGTGTTCCGCACAACCGTGAAGACCAGGAGAAATGCCAGGGCCACCCACACCGCGTACCTGGGCAGCACCTGCGGTAGTCGCGGCGGCACCGGATTGCCCCGCCATCCGCGCACCACCCAGGCGCCCCACCAGGCGATGAAGCCCAGAGCCAGCGGGAGCAGCAGCACATTGCTGTGGATGGCGTCGAGGATCCGGCCATCGGTGAGGTTGTGCAGCCCGCGCAACCCGCCGCAGCCGGGGCACCAGTATCCGGTCAGTTCGTAGAACGGGCACACTCCGTACGCCCCCTGCACATGCGGATCCCGGAAGTGCAGCAACGCCAGCCCGCCGGCCACCGCCCCACCGGTCAGCAGCGGTAGCCCGACGCCGAGCCGCCGCGGCCGGGCGGGCGTTTCCATGACTGCTGCTGCCGTGGTGTCCACGACCATCAACGGTAGCCGTACCACCACAAGTCGTCGACCGGGCTTTCGGCCTCATCGGCCTGCCGGCCGACATCTCGTCAGCGGCGGCCTCTGGTTCGCGCTCGAGAAGAGGCGGGAGAACGAGCGGACCGCCGCACCCGTGCACACACCGGCGGGTAGTCCACCGCGCTCGGTTTCCGAACGGCCCGAACCGGATTCGATCCGGGGCGGGCCCGTTCGCGTTCCGGCGTCAGCGAATCGGCGCGCGCTCCACCACCGGCGCGGTCAGCACCCCCGCGAGCATGTCCACGATCTCCCCCCACGCCGTCACGTCCCCCGCGGCCACCCGCCCGGCCTCCACGGCCCGCTCGTGGTCGGCCAGCAAGGCGAACAGCACGGTCGGCAGGGCGCGTAACCGCCGCAGCCGCAACCGTTTCGGCAGGTCGGTGAGTTCCCGCTCCAGCTGCTGCATGATCACCCGTACCGAGGTGCGCCGCGCGGATTCCAGATTGGCCGCGTCGGTGACGGCCCGATGGGTGTGGATCTGTTCGAGGAACCGCGCGTAGTGATTGATCCCGTGCCGGTCGCTCAGCTCGAGCATGGGAATGACCAGCGCCTCCAGCAGGTCGTGCACGCCGGTCGCACCCGTTCCGGCCTGTTCGGCCAGCAGTTCCAGCCGCCGCACCTCGAGGGTGGCGAGCCGGTGTTCGACCACGGCCTCGATGAGCCCGTCGCGGGAACCGAAGTGGTACTGGATCGCCGAGTTGTTCCGCTGTCCCGCGGCTGCCGCGATATCGCGCAGCGGCACCGCCTGCCCCCGCTCGGCGATCAGCTGCTCCGCCGCGAGAATGATGCGCTCGCGCGCTTCTGTCACTGCCATTCGGACACCGTCACTGCTACCTGTCGATCCTTGCCACAGTCTGCACTGTAGTGCTCACCAGCGGATAAAGAACTTCTCCTTGACGATTAAGAATAAATGCTTAAAGCTGCTTGTGACTGTCGTCACTCCCAGAAGGACTGAATTCGCGATGATCCTGGACACCTTCCGACTGGACGGCCGCGTCGCCGTCGTGACCGGCGCGGGCCGCGGCATCGGCGCCGCCACCGCGCTCGCCCTCGCCGAAGCCGGTGCCGACGTGGCCATCTCGGCCCGCACCGCCGCTCAGCTCGACGAGGTGGCGGGCAAGATCCACGCGCTCGGCCGCCGCGCCATCACGGTCCCCGCGGACCTGTCGGATCTTTCCGCCGTCACCGCGCTGGCCGAAACCACCGCCGCCGAACTCGGCCGCATCGACATCGTGGTCAACAATGTCGGCGGCACCATGCCCAACACCTTCCTCACCACCACCCCCGAATTCCTCGAGGAAGCATTCCGTTTCAATGTCTCCACCGCGCACGCCCTCACCCAGGCCGCGGTGCCGCACATGCTGAAGAACGACGGCGGCTCGGTCGTCAATATCTCCTCGATGATGGGCCGCTCCCCCGGCCGCGGCTTCCTCGCCTACGGCACCGCCAAGGCCGCCCTCGCGCACTGGACCCGGCTGGCCGCCGCCGACCTGTCCCCCCGCATCCGGGTGAACGCCATCGCGGTCGGCTCGGTGCTCACCTCCGCGCTGGAAGTCGTTGCGCAGCAACCGGAGATCAAGCAGCAAATGGAGGACGCCACCCCGCTGCACCGGCTCGGCGAGCCCTGGGAGATCGCCGCCGCGATCGTCTACCTGAGCTCACGCGCGGGCGGCTACATCACCGGCAAGGTGCTCGAGGTGGACGGCGGCATCGCCGCACCCAACCTGGACCTTCCCATTCCCGACCTGTAATCCGCCGCGCCGCAGGAGTTTTCCCATGAAGTACCGCGTAGTCCAGTGGAGCACCGGCAATGTCGGCCGCCGCACCCTGCGCTCCATCATCGCCCGCCCCGAGCTCGACCTGGTCGGCGTCTGGGTCTCCAGCGCCGCCAAGGCCGGCAAGGACGCGGGCGAGCTGGCCGGTCTCGACCGCGAGATCGGCGTCACCGCAACCCAGGACGCCGAGGCGCTCCTGGCCCTGAAGCCCGACTGCATCGTCCACACCGCCATGGCCGACGACCGCCTGATGGAGGCGGTGGAGGATCTGAAGACCTTCCTCCGCGCCGGCATCAATGTCGTCTCCAGCAGCCCCGTCTTCCTGCAGTTCCCCTACGGCACCCTCCCCGACGAGGCCATCGCCCCGATCGTGGAGGCGGCCAACGAGGGCGGCGCCTCCCTGTGGGTGAACGGCATCGACCCCGGCTGGGCCAATGACTGGCTGCCGCTGCTGCTGTCGAGCGGCTCCGAGCGCATCGACAAGATCATCTGCTCGGAGGTGATGGACTACTCCACCTACGACAATCCGAAGGTCCTGTTCGACATCATGGGCTTCGGCAGCGCCCTCGACGACTTGCCGCTGCTGCTCCAGCCCGGCGTCCTCACCCTCGCCTGGGGCAGTGTCATCCGCCAGCTGGCCGCCGCCCTCGACATCGAACTCGACTCCGTCACACAGCATTTCGAGCGCCTGCCCGCGAGCGAAGAGCTGAAGGTGGGCAGTCGCACCATCGCCGCCGGCACCGCCGCCGCCCTCCGCTTCCAGGTGCACGGCATCAGCAAGGGCCGCGAGGTCCTCACCCTGGAACACACCACCCGCCTGCACCCCGACCTCGCCCCCGACTGGCCCCAACCGGCCGGAAAGGGTTGCTACCGAGTCGAAGTCAAGGGCGAACCCGACTACCTCCTCGACCTCCAGCTCTACAGCAACGGCGACCACGCCGAAGCCGGCGTCGTCGGCACCGCGGCCCGCCTGGTCAGCGCCATCCCCGCGGTGGTCCAAGCCCGCCCCGGCCTGCTGACCGCCATGGATCTCCCCCTGACCACCGGCCGCGGCCTGGTCTCCTGATCCCCCGACGACAAGGGTGAGGATCGACAACGGTCCTCACCGTTGTCGTTCCAGATAGAGCTTGTACACCGCGATGGCGTCATCGCGCGGCTGGTAGCGCATGGGCAGACGCCGCTGGTCCCAGGGCTTGGCAATCTCGTCATAGAAGGTGCCAGGTTCGAAGTACTTGTCGTTTCCGCCTGCCATATATGGCGCGCAATCCTCGCGGGTGGCCAGAAAAACGACCTGATCGGGCGCGCAGTGATACAGCGCCGCCAGACACATCGGGCACGGATGGGCGATGGCGTACACCGTGCATCCGGTCAGGTACTCCGTACCCAGCTTCCGGCACGCCTCGCGGATGGCGCGAATCTCCGCGTGGTCGGTCGGGTCGTGAGTCGCCGGGACGCAATTCCGGCCTTCGGCGAGGATTTCACCGTCCTTGACGACGACGGTCCCGAACGGCAGTCCGCCCTCGGCGACGCTGGCACGCGCGATCTCGATGGCGCGCTGCACGAAATCCCTGGTCGAATCCGTCATCAGCCGACCGATTCCGGGCGGATCACCGCGCCCGCGGCAACGTCTTCCATCCGCGCCGGGCCGGTTCCCTTGGCCGGGTCCGTCTTCCACGGCCAATCGTTGGAATGGAACGGCGCCAGAGTCGGCAGCAATGCCTTCCTGCCCCGTTTGGCCATCTCCCGCTCGATGGCCGCCCGGCCGCCACCGCCGAGCAATTCGACGTCCATCAGGAAGTAGTCGCGGAAGAAGACCATGCCGAGTGAACGGTCGGCGACGATGCGGCCGAGCACGTCGAGCATCTTCTCGGGTGTGGTCTCGAATTCCGGTGTCTCGACGAGCAGCAACCGGTCACCCATCGTCTCGGTGCCCATGAATTGGACGAGAATGCTGTACAGGATGTTGTTCTGCCGTGCGATGTACAGCGAATTGCTGACCGCGTAGGTGCGCTCCCAGGCCGTGCCGAGTTGCTCCTTCCACCCTTCGATGACGTTCATCCAATGGCCCACCTGGGCGCTCGAGCCGATGCCGATCGACTTGGCCGAATACGGTACGACGCCGCGGATGTACTTCTCGACCTCGTCGTAGCTGTAACCACCCTGCGCGAGACACTCGTCCATGAACGTCAGATTGCGCTGCAGAATGGTGCGGAGGAGGGAGCGATCGTCCTCGGAGATATCCAGGGCGTCAAGGCCTTCGAGGGCCGGCCGATGCTGCGCCCGATACATCTCGAGCGGGGCTCGCCACAGCTGATTCGCGTACGCGTCGAACAGGTACGGTGAGACGATCTCGTAGACGGCCATGGTGCTGTGCCCCACCGACTTGGCCAGCTGGTACACGATCGGCACCGGCGGTGCGTATTCGGGCTCCCGCCCGGGCCGGTAGAGGATCATCTGCCCGCCTTCGCCGGTGAACAGCGCCAGGATGATGGGCACCTGGTCGCGCATGTTCTGTTTGAATTTCACCAGGGATGTTTCGTAGAGCTGCAACATCGACTCGTTCAGCGCGAGGACCGCGTGCTCGGCGACGGTGCGCGCACTCGCGGGCGGCTCGTCGGCGACGACCGGGCGCATGAATTCCGGGACTGTGTGGCCATTGGATTCGGCCATGACGATCACTCCTCCTTCTCACGGCAATTTCCAGAACACGACGGTCACCAGCCAGAACACGACCGCCCAGAAGACCATCACCGCGGCGATCAACAGGGCGCCCCGCACGTTGGTTGCCGTGGTCGGCGCTTCAGGGTCCGGGTGCAGCCACCGTTCGAGCAATGGATTCACATAGCGAGGCATCGTCACGAAGGTCATGACGAAGCTGGACAACAGGTTGCCGATCGCCATGCCCAGCCACAGCGGGAGCCGCGCCCACGCCAGCGCCAAGGTGAGCAGCACGACCGTCGGATACAGGCCGACCCACACCGCGATCGACGTCTTCGTCCGCGACGGCGTCCGCGCCCGGCCCCCGGGTTCATCGAACGCGAACCAGCTGCCGAACGAGTTGTCGATCGTGCGTAATCGAAAGTCGCCGAACCGCTTTCCTTCGTCGAGCAACTGCCGGCGCTCGGCCGAGGTCAGCCACCCGTCCAGGTCAGCGGCGGTGTCGTAGCGGTAGAGCATGGTCCACTCGTCCTGCACGCCCTCGATCGGCCGGAAGATCTCGGCACCGCGGAAGCCCGGAAACTTGTTTTCCGCCAACCGAAGTCGCTCCTGCCAGGCCAGGAACTCGTCGATGTGCTCGGGCGGGACCCGATGGGTCACCACGGCCGTGACGAGGGTGTCCGGGGGTGCGGCCCCGCCCGTCACGATCTGCTGCGTGGGCGCGCCCTCGAGGTAGCGCCGTCCTTCGGCGAGCCGGTCCTGACGCGTGGTGCTGTTGATCCACGCGCGCAGATTCGGGATCGAGTCGAAGCGGTAGATCACCGACCAGTGCGGCTGCACGGCTGTCGGCGGGTTGACCTCGGCGGCGATGAATCCCGGATAGCGCGACGCCATGCTGTTCAGCCCGTGCTGCCAGGACAGGAAAGCTTTTTCGCAGCCGGGCCGCACCGTTTCTCCGATGATGACGGTGGCGGCGTTGATGGCCGACTGCTCGTGGGTCATCGATGTCTCCGGCACTCAGCCGGTCGAGGTCAACCGGACCGGTCGCAGGGACCCGAAGATGCGGTCGGGAGTGAGCGGCAGCTCGCGATATCGGACTCCGGTCGCGTCATATACCGCGTTCGCGAGTGCCGGTGCGACCGGGTTGATGCAGCACTCGGCAATCCCTTTGGACCGCGCCGGACCCACCGAGTCGGTCGAGCCGACCAGGATCACCTCGGTGCGGGGAGTGTCGGCGTAGGTCGGTATGCGGTAGTTGCGCAGCGTCGGATTGGTCATGACGCCGTTTTCGTCGACGAGATAGTTCTCGGTCAACACGAAGCCGAGGCCCTGGGCCACACCGCCTTCGATCTGACCGCGCACCTGTGCGGGATTGATGATCACCCCGGCGTCGGTGGCCTGCACGCTGTAGAGGACCCGGATCTCACCGGTCACGCGATGCACCGCGACTCGGAAGGCCTGCGTGTTGCAGGCGAGGCTGCGCGGCGACCCGTATGCCTTGCGCGATTCGGTCAACCGCGTACCCCGGCGGCGGGCGGCCGCCGCCAATTCGGTCAATCCGATGCGGGTGTCGCCACAGCGCACGGCATCGTCATCCATGGCGCACGAGGCCAAGTCGACCCCGGTATGCGTGGCGGCGAAGCGCAGAATCCGGTCGCGCAATGCCGCGGCCGTCCGCTGCACCGCATTGCCGGCCACGGACAGACCCGCGCTCGCGAATGCGCCGGTGTCGAAACCCGTGCGGTCGGTGTCGGCCTGGACGAGCCTGATCCGGGCCGGCGTGGTGCCCAGCTCGGCCGCGGCGATCTGAACGTGCGCCGTCGGTGTCCCCTCACCGAATTCCACAGTGCCCACGGCGATCTCATAGATGCCGTCGTCGCCGAGGGTGGCCAGCCCGACCGAGACATGTTCGGTCGGTGGTGCGGTTTCGTGCATCGATGTGGCTGTGCCGGTGCCGATCTGCCAGTCCTCCCCCGGCGCCTGCCCGTCGGGGTGGGCACGCAGCGCGGCGTCGACCCGGTCGATGCACGCGGCCAGTCCATCCTCCGTGAACGCTACGTCATTGGCCTCGTCCTCGATCGACAGCAACGCGTCACCGGGCCGCACGATATTGCGGCGGCGCAGCTCCAGCGGATCCATGCCGAGGGCGACGGCCAGCTCGTGCATCGCCGACTCCACCGCGAAGACCGGCTGGGTCATGCCGTAGCCGCGCAGTGCGCCGCTGGGCACGGTGTTGGTGTAGACCGAGTAGCCGTCGAATTTCTTGTTGGGACAGCGGTACAGCGCGATCGCGCCGCCTCCGGCGAACAACGTCTCCCCGGCGTGGTTGCCGTAGGCGCCGGTATTGGAGACATTGCGGAACTCGACAGCGGTCAGTGTTCCGTCGGACCGCGCCCCCAGCTTCACCGTGATCTTCATCGGATGTCGCGGTGAGGCAGTGGTGAACTCCTCCTCGCGCGTGTATTCCAGACACGTCGGCCGGCCGGTGTCCAGCGTCGCCAGCGCCACCAGATCTTCACTGATCACTTCCTGCTTGCCGCCGAAGGCGCCGCCGACGCGCTTGCAGAACACCCGAATCCGATCGGGTCGCAGGCCGAACAGATGGGCCAGCTTCCCTTTCGCGATCCACGGCGATTGCGAACTGGTCCGCACATGCAGCCGGCCCGCTTCCATCCAGGCGATCGAACCGTGCGTCTCCAGATGGGCATGCTGCACCCGCGGTGAGAAGTACGTGCCTTCGTGAATGACATCGGCTTCGGCGAATCCCTGTGCGACATCACCGATTTCGCCGTGTAACTCGACGAGGATGTTGTGCACGGGGTCCTGCACGAACGGATCGTGGGATCCGTGCAGCTGCGGCGCACCGGATTGCATCGCCTGCTCGGGATCGAATACCGCCGGCAGCACCTCGTACTCGACGGCGACCTTGCGACAGCCCTCCTCCGCGGCGCCGATCGATTCGGCCAGCACCGCGACCACCCGTTGGCCGACGAAGCGCACCACATTGTCCAGGATGTAGGTGTCGTCGGGGTCGACGAGATGATCGGTGTGGATCGCGGTGGAGAACAGCCTCCGGGGCACGTCTTCCCACGTGTACACGCGGTGCACTCCGGGCACGGCCAGCGCCGCGGACTTGTCGATGGAGACGATGCGCGCATGGGCATGGGGTGAGTGCAGCACCTTCAGATGGAGCATCCCGGGCAGTTCGGTGTCCATCGTGTACTCGGCGCGCCCGGTCACCACGTCGGCCCCGGCCGGCGTGCCGACACTGGTGCCGATCGCCCGGCCCGGTGCGGCGACTTCGATACCGGCCACGCCGTTGATCGCGTCCTCGATTGCCCGATAGCCGGTGCAGCGGCACAGGTTTCCCTTCAACGCGTGCGGCAGGTCCTGCTTCTGCGCGTCGGTGAGGGCGGATGCCGTCATGATCATCCCGGCTGTGCAGAAGCCGCACTGGAATCCCGGGGCCTCGAGGAACTGCCGCTGCATCGGGTGCATGTCCTCGGGTGAACCGAGCCCCTCGATCGTCGTGATCTCATGCCCGTCGGCACGGAACGCCGGCGTGAGACAACTGTGCACCGGACGACCGTCGAGCCAGACCGTGCATGCGCCGCAGTCACCGGCGTCGCACCCCTTCTTCACCCCGAACCAGCCCAGGTGCCGCAGAAAGGTCCGCAGGCACTGACCGGGTCGCGGCTCCTGGGAGAACGTCTTCCCGTTGACGATATAGCTCATCGCAAGCCTCCGGATGTCACCGCAGGCCGCCAAGTTCGACCCGGATCTCCTCGGCATAGTGCTTCGCCAGGTGCTTACGGTGACCCGGGGTGCCGTTGGGGTCGGCGAACCAGACATCGGCATGTATCGCGTCGATGTGGCCCTGCAGGGTGTCGGCGTCGGGCACGGTGTCGAACCGCAGCACAACCGGGTGCGTGGTACCCGCCGTGATGGTGAGCAGCAGATCACGGGTGCCCGGCGTCTGGGTCGCGACCATGAATATTGTGGAACGGCCGAGCTTGGTCAGTGTGAATCGCCGGTGCGTGTGGCGCTTGCGCAGAGCGTCACCGGGAATGTGCACACTACGCAGGATTTCCCCGGGCCACAGCGCATTTCGATGGTTGCCGAGGACGAAATCCTTCGCCGCGATCGTTCTCTCGGTTCCGTCCGCGGCCCACACGCGATAGGTCGCCTCGAGCGCCACGGTCAGGGTGATCATCGGCCCGGCCGGCAGGGACATGCAGATATTGCCGCCCACCGTCGCGGCATTCCAGATCTTGAACGACGCCAGGAGGGCCTCACAGCTGCTGCGCAGCAGACTGCCCGCCGGCCAGCCATCCGGCGGTGCGAACTCGTGCAGCTCCCTGATCGTGCACGTCGCGCCGATCTCGAGGCCCTCGCTGTCGGCCACCAGGTGAGGCCAGCCGAGTTCGGTGAGGTCGACCAGTCGGTGGACATTCGGCTGTGGCTCGGAGAACAACCACGTGCCGCCGGCCAGCCACGCGTCTCCGGTGTGCCAATCCGCACCCGGCCGGCCGGAAGGCGGGCGGAGAACGTCGACGACGGTGTTCAGATCCATACGAGCCCTCCGTCGACACGCCGTCAGGCGCTGCTGAACAGACTGACCGTAGAGTTCCGGGTCGATTCTGGGAATATTTCTCACACCGGGTTCACGGGGTGATGTGTCCGCAACGAATCATGATCACGTTTTCCCCAGACTGACATTGAGCGGGAGATACTGTCAATATCCGTGGATGTTGACCACCAGGCGACCTCCGCCGCGCAACGATACGCGCAGACGGCGGGGTTGACCTGGATCTTTCGTGGAGCTGACGCATCGGCCAGACCGGATTCGGATCGGTATTTCGCAACCGGCCGCCGGGTTCCACGGTCGGCGCGCGTCATGATCACACAGGGCAAGCCTCCACACGCATGCAATGAGTTCGCATGCCAGGCAGACGATTTCGATCCGCGCGGTTCCCCGGTGCCACCGGCACCGGATCCGGACCCCGAAACGACAACAGGTGGAGAGCGGGATTCGCTCTCCACCTGCTTGTTTGGAGCCGCCTGGGGGAATCGAACCCCCGACCTTTTCATTACGAGTGAAGCGCTCTACCGACTGAGCTAAGGCGGCGTGCCTTCCGGCGGTGCGAGTCTATCGTCTCGCGCCCGAATCGCGAAAACGGGAGCTCGCGAGATCGGGGACACACCCGGGTCAGGTGGAACGGGCCGCGATCAGGGCCGCGGCCATGGCGGCGAGGGCGAAGCGCGGCTTCACATTGGTTTCGAGGGCCTCGCGGCAATCGAGCACCGCCTGGATGGAGAGCAGCAGGCCCTCGGGGCGGACATCGGTCGCGAGTTCCCGGATCTGGTCGGCCATGTCCGGGTGGGTGAGGGTGACTCCGGAGGAGGAGTCCGCGGTGGCCGCGCCGAATCGGACCGCGAGCGCGTCCCGGTACAGGCCCGCGACATCGATCAGGGCCCGGTCCAGGGCATCGCGCCCGGTGCGGGTGGCCCGCGACTTCTGGCGTTTCTCCAGGTCTTTCAGCGCGCCGGCGGAACCGCGGGTGGCCGAGGCGGTGCCCTTACCGGTGCCGCCCGCGCCCAGCGCGGTGGCCAGTTCCTCGCGTTCCTTCCCGTCGCGCTCGGCACTGACCTGTTTGGCCTCGTCATCGGCCGACTTCACCAGTTCGTCGGCGGCCGCATACGCCGCTGCGGGCCGGGCGGTCGCCGTCACCAGCGCCAGGGCTCGTTTGCGCCGGGCCCGGGCCTGGTCGTCGGTGGCCAGCCGCCGGGCGCGCCCGACATGTCCACCGCTGATCGAGGCCGCCCAGCCCGCGGTCTTCTGGTCCAGACCGTCCCGCTCGTGCAGCACCCGCGCGATCGAATCCACCGACGGGGTCGCCAAATGCACGTGCCTGCACCGGGATCGCAGCGTCACCGAAATGTCCTCGGGATCCACCGACGGCGCGCACAGCAGGAACACCGTGCGTTCCGGCGGCTCCTCCACCACCTTCAACAGCACATTGCCCGCCGCCTCGGTCAACCGGTCGGCGTCCTCGACCACGACCACCTGCCAGCGCCCGGTGCTCGGCCGCCGCGACGCCACCTGCACGATCTCGCGCATCTCCTTGGTGCCGATGCTCAAGCCCTCCGGCACCACCCGCCGCACATCGCCGTGGGTCCCGGCCATGGTGGTCGTGCACGCGTGGCACCGCCCGCATCCGGGCGTCCCCTCGTCCGTGCACTGCAGCGCCGCCGCGAAGCACAGTGCCGCGACCGACCGCCCCGATCCGGGCGGCCCGGTGAACAACCACGAATGCGTCATGGCCGACGACGATCCGGCCCCGTCCCGCGCCGCCACCGCCGCGGCCGTCAACTCGGACTCGACCGCACCCTGGCCGACCAGCCGATCGAAGACACCCGCCACGCCGACCACCTTAGCCGCCATCCCCGACAGCCCGGCCGGGAGTCAGTTCGCGCGCTGATATGTCGTGTTCGCGCCGTCCAGGGCCTCGCGGATGATGTCCGCGTGCCCGGAGTGGTGCGCGATCTCCCGGAAGATGTGCAGCAGGATGTAGCGCACGGTGAGCCACTGCCGCTCCGGCGCCCAGGGCGCGGTCGGCGTCGGCACCGAATCCTCGAGGTTGGGTAGCTCGCGGATCAGCTTACCGGTGTGCTCGGCCACCACCTCCCACTCGGCCAGCAGGCCGGCGACCGTCTGTTCCGGGTCCAGCCGATACTCGGAATCCATTCGGGAGACATCGAATTCGGAGTTCGGGTCGCGCTCGACGAGGATGGTGGTCCAGTGCCGCTCGATATTCACCGCGTGGCTGAGCAGACCGCCGAGGGTGAGTTCACTGACCGTGGTGCGCTGGCGCGCCTGCTCGTCGTCGATTCCGCGGACGGTGATCCGGAAGAGCTCGCGCTGGCTGTCCAGGATCTTGATCAGTTCTTCACGCTCGTGGTCGACGGTCATCGAATGTCCTTCCGCTGGTGCGTGTTCCGGATAACACGCTACGGCAGGCCACCGACAGGCACAGCGGCCGAAAAGCGAAGCGCCCCCGTCGTGACGGGGGCGCTTCGATCAGGTCAGGACTGCGAGGCCGCGGTCTTCTTCGCCGCCGCCTTCTTGGCCGGGGTCTTCTTGGCCGCCGCTGCCTTCTTGGTGGTGACGCCGTCGGCCGTCTTGGCCGCCGCCTTCTTCGCCGCCGCCTTCTTGACCACGGTCTTGGCCACCGAGGTCTTCTTCGCGGCCGCCTTCTTGGCGGTCTTCTTCGCGGCCTTCTTCACCGGCCCGCGCGCCCGCCGGTCCGCCAGCAGCTCCGAAGCCCGTGCGTCGGTGATGGATTCGACCTCGTCGCCCTTGCGCAGGCTGGCATTGGTCTCACCGTCGGTGACATACGGGCCGAACCGCCCGTCCTTGATCACCATCGGCTTCTCCGACACCGGGTCCACACCCAGCTCACGCAGCGGCGGCGCACTGGCCGACTGCCCGCCGCGCCGCTTGGGCTCGGCGTAGATCTTGAGCGCGTCCTCCAGCGTCACCGTGAAGATCTGATCCTCACCGGTGAGCGAGCGCGAATCCGTGCCCTTCTTCAGGTACGGCCCGTACCGCCCGTTCTGCGCGGTGATCTCGTCCCCGGAGTCCGGGTCCACACCCACCACGCGCGGCAGCGACAGCAGCTTGAGCGCGTCGTCCAGGGTCACCGACTCCACGCTCATGGACTTGAACAGCGACCCGGTACGCGGCTTCGGCTTGTCGGCCGCCTTCTTGGCGGGCTTCTTCGCCGTGGTGTCCAGATCCTCCGCGGACTCCGGCAGGATCTCGGTGACGTAGGGGCCGAAACGTCCTTCCTTGGCGACGATTTCGTGCCCGGTCGCCGGATCGGTACCCAGCGAGCGACCTTCCTGCGGAGTCGCGAACAGCTTCTCCGCGACCTCGGGCGACAGCTCGTCCGGCGGCAGATCGTCGGGCAGATTGGCCCGCTGCGACACCGGATTCCCGTCCGGGTCATCGGGATTGACGACCATGCGCTCCAGGTACGGCCCGAACTTGCCGACCCGGACCACCACATCGCGGCCCTCGTCATCGCTGAAGAGCTTGATGGAGTTGACTTCTCGCGCGTCGATGCCGTCGAGTCGTTCGCCCACCATCCTTTTCAGGCCGCCCGACCGCGCCACCGAACCCTCGGCACCGTGATCGCCACCGAAATAGAAGGAGGACAACCAGTTTCCGCGCTGCTCGCGGCCGCCGGCGATGGCGTCGAGATCGTCCTCCATGGCCGCGGTGAAGTCGAAATCCACCAGCCGCCCGAAGTGGTCCTCCAGCAGTCCGATCACCGCGAACGCCACCCACGACGGCACCAGCGCGCTGCCGCGCTTGTACACGTAGCCGCGGTCGAGAATCGTCTTGATGATCGAGGAGTAGGTGGAAGGACGGCCGATGCCGAGATCTTCCAGCGCCTTGATCAGCGAAGCTTCGGTGAAGCGTGCGGGCGGATTGGTGGTGTGCCCGTCCGGCTCGAGCTCGATGGCCGTCACGCGCTGGCCCTCGGTCAGCGCCGGCAGCCGCGATTCGGCGTCGTCGGACTGGCCGCCCGCCTCCTCGTCGACACTCTCCACATACGCCTTGAGGAATCCCGGGAAGGTGATCGTCCGGCCGGACGCCGAAAACACGCACTCCTCACCGCTGTTCGCGATGCCGGTAATGCGCACCGTCAGCGTGGTGCCGCGCGCGTCCTGCATCTGTGAGGCCACCGTGCGCTGCCAGATCAGCTCGTACAAACGGAATTCGTCGCCGTCGAGCTTGGCATGCAACTGTCCCGGCGTGGCAAAGGTGTCGCCCGCGGGCCGAATGGCCTCGTGCGCCTCCTGCGCATTCTTGACCTTGCGGGTGTACTGCCGCGGCGTGGGACTCACGTATTCCGCACCGTACAACTGCGTGGCCTGCGCCCGGGCCGCCTGAATCGCCGACTCCGACAAAGTCGTCGAGTCGGTACGCATATAAGTGATGTAACCGTTCTCGTACAGCCGCTGCGCCACCCGCATGGTGCGCTCGGAGGTGAAACGCAGCTTGCGCGCGGCCTCCTGCTGCAGCGTCGAGGTCATGAACGGCGCGTACGGCTTTCGCGTGTACGGCTTGGATTCCACCGAGGAAACCGTGAAATCCACGCCGTGCAGCGATTCCGCAAGCCGCTGCGCATAGCCGGCATCGAGTACGACGACACCCTGCGATTTCAGCTGCCCGTCGGATCCGAAATCGCGACCGGTCGCCACGCGAGCGCCCTCGACACTGACCAGCCGCGCACCGAAGACCCGCGGATTCCCGCCGTCCTCCTGCCCGCGCCCGCCGGCGTCGAGCTTGGCCGCGATATCCCAGTACTCCGCGGACCGGAACGCCATGCGCTCCCGCTCGCGCTGCACGATGACGCGCGTCGCCACCGACTGCACCCGGCCCGCCGACAGCCGCGGCATGACCTTCTTCCACAGCACCGGCGAGACCTCGTAGCCGTAGAGCCGGTCCAGGATGCGCCGCGTCTCCTGCGCGTCGACCAGATCCTGGTCCAGCTCACGGGTATCGGCCGCGGCGGCCTGGATGGCGGGCTCGGTGATCTCGTGGAACACCATGCGACGCACCGGCACCTTGGGCTTGAGCGTCTCCAGCAGGTGCCAGGCGATCGCCTCGCCCTCGCGGTCGGGGTCGGTGGCGAGGTAGAGCTCGTCGGCGTCGGCCAGCAGGCTCTTCAGCTCGCTGACCTTCCCCTTCTTATCGGGGCTGACCACATAAATGGGCTCGAAATCGTGATCGACATCCACGCCGAGCCGAGCCCACTGCTGTCCTTTGTATTTGGCGGGCACATCCGCCGCACCCCGCGGCAGGTCCCGAATATGACCGACCGAGGCCTCCACGACATAGCCGCGGCCCAGGTAGGGGGCGATCTTCTTGGCCTTCGTCGGCGACTCGACAATCACGAGACGACGCAGGGAACGGCCCTGGTCGGGCGCTGCCTGGGGGTTCGGCGCTGCACCGCGGTCTCGTGTTGCCACCGGCGAACACACCTTTCATCTCGATCCGCGTCGGCGCTGGTGTACGCGCTCTACGCGGCTGGGGCAAACGGCTGCGATGTCCGATATCGCTGCCAGCAACGTTTATACCGTGTTCGAAGGCCGTGGCTGGTGCACGGCGACGATGTAGCCCCTGATCGTGATCGAGTGTAATGGGTCCAGATATGGGTCGTCCCCCACCGCCGGGGGCGATGGGGGACGGAACCTGAGGGGTTGGCTCGCTCAGGAGAGCGCGCGAACACCGGTGGCCTGCGGGCCCTTGGTGCCTTGACCAACCTCGAACTCGACCTTCTGGTTCTCCTCGAGGGTGCGGAAGCCCGACCCCTGGATCTCGGAGTAGTGGACGAAGACGTCAGCTGAGCCGTCCTCGGGCGCGATGAAGCCGAACCCCTTCTCCGCGTTGAACCACTTCACAGTTCCCTGTGCCATTCTGTTCCTTCTCTTTCCATACCGGAACGGCGGACAACTGGGTTCATCCACCGGGTCCGTTGAGACCGCTGTACTCTGTTCCCCCTGCAGGAAAGCACCTAGTACACCGTTCGCAACATCGATCCTGCTGATGGTTTGGACTTTCGATCCGTTCCCTCGAACACAGAAGCTTGCGACCAGGAACCAGTGAACCATGTCTTCCCGGAATTCAACAGCGGAGTTACCCACAATTTGCAAAAAAGTTGATCTTGCGAATGCGCAGGTGAGGGGCATAATGCCCAAATCCGTACTTGAAGTTGGTTTGCTTCCGGATAACAGAGCGAGCATCTGGCAAACGGGGTGTGAGGCAGGTCGCTACTCTGCAGTGAAATGGCAGGTGAGGCGGCGGGCGCACACACGTTTCGCACCCGTTGGGCGTGTCGCGGTGACGCTTCGATGAATGGCGGGGATCCAATGCGTCGATCCGGAGACAACAGCGACATCAGCTACGGGAGATCGTTGCTGAATCGTGTCCTTGACAGCCCGCTTTCGGGTGACCCCCGACTCACCCATGTCAGCGAGCTACCGCCGCGCACGGCGCAGATCACGAAATGGCCCGAATGGACATCTCCGGATGTCATCGCCGCAGTTCAGGCGGCCGGAGTCGCAGAGCCGTGGAGCCACCAGAGCCGGGCCGCGGAACTGGCCGCGGCGGGGCGGCACGTGGTGGTGTCGACCGGGACGGCGTCCGGGAAATCGCTGGCGTATCAGCTGCCGGTTTTGACCGCGCTGCAACAGGATCCGCGGGCCACGGCGCTCTATCTGTCGCCGACCAAAGCGCTGGGGGCCGATCAGCTGCGCATGGTCAACGAGCTGACCAGCGAAGATCCGCTGCGGACCATTCATCCCGCGCCGTATGACGGCGATACGCCGGCGGAAATCCGGCAGTGGGTGCGGGCGCACGCGCGATGGGTGTTCACCAATCCGGACATGCTGCACGTCGGAATGCTGCGGTCTCATCAGCGGTGGGCACGATTGTTGCGTCAGCTCACATACATCGTGGTCGACGAATGTCACATCTATCGCGGGGTTTTCGGCTCGCACGTGGCGCTGGTGCTGCGCCGGTTACGGCGGCTCGCCGAGCGCTACGGAGCGGATCCGGTTTTCGTGCTGTGCTCGGCGACCACGGCCGATCCGGCGGCCACCGCCGAAAAGCTGATCGGCGCACCGTGTGTCGCGGTCACCGACGACGGGTCGCCGCAGGGCGCGCGGACCGTGGCGCTGTGGGAACCGCCGCTGCTCGGCAGCGGCGTGACCGGGGAAAACGGTGCGGCTGTGCGACGTTCGGCCGGGGCCGAGGCCGCCACCGTGATGGCGGATCTGGTGGTCGAGGGGGCGCGCACGCTGACCTTCGTGCGGTCGCGGCGCAGCGCCGAACTGGTCGCCATGGACACGCGACGGCTGCTGGCGGAGGTGGATGCCGAGCTCCCCGGGCGTGTCGCAGCCTATCGGGCCGGGTACCTGGCCGAGGACCGGCGGGCGCTGGAGGCGGCGCTCTCGGACGGCTCGCTGCTGGGTGCGGCCACCACGAATGCCCTGGAACTGGGCGTGGACATCGCCGGGCTGGATGCCGTCGTGGTGGCGGGATATCCGGGGACGGTCGCCTCGTTCTGGCAGCAGGCCGGGCGCGCCGGGCGGCGCACCCAGGGGTCGCTGGTGCTGCTCATCGCGCGGGACGACCCGCTGGACACCTACCTCGTGCACCACCCGCAGGCGCTGCTCGGGCGGCCCCTGGAAGCCACCATCACCGACCCGCACAACCCGTACGTGCTCGGGCCGCATCTGCTGTGCGCGGCCATGGAACAGCCGCTCAGCGACGCGGAAGTGCATGCCTTCCAGGCCTGGGAACTGCTGTCCGACCTGGCCGAACAGGGTTTGATCCGGCGGCGTGCGGGGGTGGCGCGGGACGGGTCGGCGCGCTGGTTCGTGACCGCCGACGCGCATCCGCACGACGCGGTGGACGTGCGCGGCGGCATCGGCACGGCGGTGGCGGTGGTGGACGGCGAGTCGGGCCGCATGCTGGGCACCACCGACGCCGGGCGTGCTCCGGCCACCCTGCATCCGGGCGCGGTGCATCTGCATCAGGGCGAGAGCTATGTGGTCGACGAGCTGGACCTCGAGGAGGGCGTCGCGCTGGTGCACGCCGACACGCCGGGGTGGAGCACCAGTGCGCGGGTGGTCACCTCGCTGGAGATCGAGGCGGTGACCGAGGAGCGCCGATACGGCTCGGTCACAACGGCTTTGGCGCAGGTGCTGGTGACCCGCCAGGTGGTCGCGTACCTGCGCCGGCTGCCCAGCGGCGAGGTGCTGGACCTGGTGCCGCTGGACCTGTCGGCGCAGACGCTGCCCACCCGGGCCGTGTACTACACGGTCACGCCGGATCTGCTGGCCCGGGCCGGGATCGACGCCCGGCACGCCGCAGGCGCGCTGCACGCGGCCGAACACGCCGCGATCGGCATGCTGCCGCTGGTGGCGACCTGCGATCGGTGGGATATCGGCGGCGTGTCTACCGCCGAACACGCCGGCACCGGGCTGCCCACGGTCTTCGTCTACGACGGGCATCCCGGCGGGGCGGGCTTCGCCGAGCGCGGTTTCGTCCGGTTGCGGCACTGGCTGACGGCCACGCTGGGCGCCATCGAGTCCTGCGCGTGCGTGCACGGGTGCCCGTCCTGCGTGCAGTCACCCAAGTGCGGCAACGGCAACAACCCGCTGGACAAGGCCGGTGCGGCCCGGCTACTGCGGGCCGTGCTGGCCGAACTCGGGGAAGATGACGACCGCTCTCCCGAACCGTGACACGGCCGTCTCCGCCGCGAGACCGGAGCGCCACACGACCAACCGGTCGGCCTTGTCAGCTGGCTGATATCGGGCGAAATCCGGATGCTGAGGGGTGGCCGCGACACGCCGGACACCCAAGTCGATTAAAAAGGGATGCTATCCTGTTAACTGAGGGATTGCTCTGTTCGATAATGCCGCTCCCGGATTTACCTGTGCATTCATTCGAATGAGTCTCCGGGAACGAATTGGAAAGCAATCGATACCCAATCTATTCGCCTCTCGCATTCATCGAATTTCGACATTGATCGACCACTGATGTGGCCCGCGCCATCACATTTTTAACCAACCGCTCGGTACGAGATATTGCCTCGCTACCTCGGCTCGTCCGCCGGGCCCGCCCGCGCGACCGCGCGCACGTCCCGCTCCCCCAGTGGGCCCAGCGATACCCGCCCGGCAACCGTCACCGTCACGTCCCAGCCCAGCACCACGCATCCGGCCGGTCGCACGCCCATCCGGCCCGCGATGGCCGCAGCCCGGCCGCACGCGACGGAGACGCCGCCATCCAGGGCACCGGCGGCGGCCAGCGCACTCAGATCGGCTGCGGCCTGCACCCGGTGCCGGGCCGCCACCGCCACTCCGACCTGGGCAATCAGGACCGCGACCGCCAGCAGGCCGACCAGGGCCAGGCATGCGGTGACGGTCGCGCCACCCGCCTCGCTCCCGGCCCGATCCATGGTCGTGCGCTTCATCGGAATGCCTCGGGTTCCCGCGCCGCCACCGCCGCCGCGTGCAGGGTGACCGGAACAAGGGTGGCGCGGACACGCACCTCGGCCACGACCAGATCGCCCTCGGTACGGACGACGACCCGGGCACCGGTCGGTGCGACCCGGCGGGCGGTGGCGACGCCGACGTCGGTGTCACCGCGAGCGGCGAGACGGGCCGCCTCGCGGGCGGCATCGACACAACGCACCTGCGCCGACACCGCCAGCAGGGCGCCGACGCCCAGGACCAGGACCGCGACGAGGGCGGCCAGCGCTATGGCCGCCTCCACGGTCGCCATGCCCGCCTCGGCATGATGAGGTGGTGTGGCATACGTCACTTGACGGGAGTCTTCAGCGCCTTGTCGATGATGTTGGTCAGGGCGCTCACAATGCTGTCGCCGGTCACGACGGTGTACAGCACCGCCCCGAAGGCGGCGGCCGCGATCGTCCCGATCGCGTATTCGGCGGTGCTCATCCCGTGGTCCGCGGTCACGGCGTGCAGCAGCCGGGTCCGCAGTTTCCAGAGCAGGTTTCGGACGGTCGTTCCCATGGTCGCTCCTTCCCTCGCTCCGGCACGGCCGATCCGCACCGGCACAGTCGTGAACCTCGCGGCCGCCGACGGTCACAGCAGACCGCCTTCCAGCACCCGGCCCGCCAGGCCGATCACCACCGGGACGATTCCCAGGCACAGGAAGGCGGGCAGGAAGCAGAGACCGAGCGGGCCGCCCATCAGCACCCCGGCCCGCTCGGCCCGGGCCGCGGCCACATCCTCGAGCTCGCCCCGGCGGCGCTCCGCCAATTCGGCCACGGCCGTGGCCAATCCGGTTCCCGAGCGCGCCGAGCGGCGGGCCAGCCGCGCCAGTGCTGTCACCATCTCCTCGGCGGAGCCGGCCGTGGCCTGCTCCCACGCGGCGGCCGGATCCGCGCCCAGCGCCAGTAGGTCGGCAACCCGGCGCAGCACCGAGGCCAGTGGATCGGGAGCCTCGGCCGCGACGGCCGCGGCAGCGGCGGCGGTGGGCAGCCCGGCGCGCAGGCACGCCGCCAGCAGATCGAGGGCGGAGGCGACCCCGAGCGGATCCGGCTCGGCCCGGAACTCCGGTTGCGGCAATGGATTACCGCGCACCGGGTCCCGCAGTCGGCGCAGCCGCCGGACCGCACCGGTCCGGCCCGGCATCATGAGCACCGCGATAGCCGCCAGCACCGCGGCCACGGACGGAGTCATCGCAGCACCTTGCCGGTGATGGCATCGGCCCACAGCAGACCGGCGCAGGTCAGGGCGGACCCCAGAGGCAGCAGCAACGTGCCCGCCGAGGACAGCAACAGCACACGCAACGGGGACGCACCCATCAGCTCGCCCAGGCCGAGGCCGAGCAGGGGCAGCAGGGCCAGCACCACCGCGGTCGCCCGGGCCCCGGCCAGCGCCGCGGACGTGCGGTCGCGGAAGCGCTTGCGGCCCAGCAGATCCGAACGTGCGGCGGCCAGCAGCTCGGCCAGGGCGAGCCCGTGCCGCTCGGCCACCCGCCAGGCCCCGGCCACTCGGCACAATTCCCGCGCCACCACCGAGCCGGGACGCCGCAGGCCCTCCGCGCCGGACCCGCCCAACCGGCTCCGCGCCGCGCTGACCGCGAAGGCCCGTGCCACGTCGCCCGCGGTCTCACGGGCCGCCACCTGGGCCGCGGCGCTCGGATGTGCGCCGATCCGCAGCTCCCCGATCACCGCCTCCAGCCCCTCGAGCAACTGCGTGATCTCGATGCCCCGCTGCCGTTCTCGCCTCGTGCGGCGGCATCGAATCAGGACGGTGGTCGCCAGCAGTGCCGCGGCCACCACCGGCCCGGGGCCGATGAGGAGCATCAGGGGCACCGCCGACAACGGCGCAATGCGAATCATCCAGCCGCGCCCGGCCTTTCGCCCGCACTCGCGAAGCTTGAACAGCCGAGACATGCGCCGCCGAGCGATCGGCGGAGGCACCACGAGCAGCGCCAGCGCGAGGCAGACCGAGGCGAGCGCGTGCGGGCCGAAGCCGGATCCCATCAGTCGCTCCCGGACTGCTTCGAGCCCGGATCATCCTCGGCGCCAATCGAATCGGCGATACTCGGCTGGCAACCGCCATCGCGCCGCGCCAACCGCAATCCCGCGAACCGCGAGCCACGTATCCCGAACGTAGCGCAGCACAAGCTATCCGAGTCGGCGTTGGAGGGCGGAGTCGAACCGCGGAACGGCGAATTCGACCGGGGCCGAGGACAACCGCACGAGCCCGGGCAGTCTTCACTCGCGGGGATCATCTGGAGTCCTTTCGTCGAGGAGTTTCCTGAGGAGCACAGCGCCCGGGGTCGGACGGGTGTCCGCGGTCCATGCGGGTGCGATCCGCACCCGGCCGTCGACCGGGGTGACCACGCCGATTTCGCGGAGCGCGCGACGGCCGTCGGGCCGGCGGTGGACGTGCAGGATCACTTGGATCGCGGCGGCCAGCTGGCTGTGCAGGGCGGGCGCGGGCATACCGCCCAGGGCCGCGAGCGCCTCCAGCCGGGCCGGGACCTCGCCGGGCGAGTTGGCGTGCACGGTCCCCGCCCCACCGTCGTGGCCGGTATTGAGCGCGGTCAGCAGATCGACGACCTCGGCGCCCCGAACCTCACCCACCACAATGCGATCCGGGCGCATACGGAGCGCCTGGCGCACCAGATCGCGCACGGTGATCTGGCCCGCGCCCTCGACATTGGCGGGGCGGGCGACCAGGCGGACCACATGCGGATGCGGTGGTGCGAGCTCGGCCGCGTCCTCGACGCAGACGATCCGCTCGGCGGGGGCCACCTTGGCCAGCAGGCCCGACAGCAGTGTGGTCTTCCCCGCGCCGGTGCCACCGACCACCAGGAAGGCGAGCCGGGCACGAATGATGTGCTCCAGCAGGAGCTTCGCGTCCGGTGGCACCGCACCGGCCGCGGCCAGCGCGTCCAGACCCTGGGTGGCGGGGCGCAGCACGCGCAGCGACAGGCAGGTGCCGCCATGCGCGATCGGCGACAGCACCGCGTGCAACCGCACTCCGAAGGAATCCCCCGATGCCGCTTCGGTTCCCGCCAGCCGGCCGTCCACCCACGGCTGCGCATCATCCAGCCGCCGCCCGGCCGCCAGGGCCAATCGCTGCGCCAGCCGCCGCACCGCCGCCTCGTCCGGAAACCGCACCGCGGTACGCCGCAGGCCCCGACCCCGATCGACCCACACCGAATCCGGCCCGGTGACCAGCACATCGGCCACCTCGGGGTCGTGCAGCAGCGGCTCCAGCACGCCCGCGCCGGTCATCTCGGTCTGCAGCAATCGCAAGGCCCGCAACAGATCCGTGTCCGCGAGCACCCCGCCCGCCTCGGCGCGAATGGCCGCCGCCACCCGCGCCGGATCCGGATCCGCCGTCCCTTCCGCCAGCCGCTCCCGCACCCGCTCCAGCAGTTCGGTCGTCACCAGCTCACTCATTTCCGGGCTCCCGCAGGTGCCGGCAGCGGAGAACCGCAGGTCGAACCGTGCGCGCGGGCGATGCGCCACCACGAGGGACCCGGGCCGCCGGGAGGACGGCCGTAGCGGGGACTCTCGGAAAACAGTGCGGTCAAAGCGGTTTCGGCGGCGGTGCGAAGCGGACCGCGCCGCCGGACGGTCAGGCCCCCGCGTTCCAGGCGCTCGGTCAGGCCCGGCTGCGACGGGACCGCGGTGAGCAGCGGCAGAGCGAGCGCCTCGGCAATTTCGGACGGGGCGAGGCCACCGGGCGCGGGGCCCCGGACGATCAAGCGCACATTCGGATTTCGCGCGGTCAGGTAGGTCGCGGCGGATTCGGCCGCGGCGATCGAGCGCAGGCGTGCCTGGGTCACCAGCACCACCAGATCGGCCACATCGAGAACCTGGTCGGTGTGCGGTCCGTGGTCGCTGGACAGGTCCGCGACCACGAGATCACCGGCCGCCCGGCCGCCCTCGAGGACGGCTCGCACCGCGGCGGGCGCGAGTGCCGCCGCCACCGATCCGTCGGTACGGCTCAACTCGGCCGCATGGTCACCGGTCGCACCGGAGAGCTCCTGTGGACCGAAGACAGCGACGCCGCGGTCGATCACGCAAGACGAAGGCCTGTCGAGGTCCGTTGCGAGCGAGGACGTTCCGTCCGAACCAGGCGGGCCGGGATGAAGCATCGGTACGGGCTGCGCGTGGGAGGCGGCACCGCCGACGGAGCTGCGCCCAGAGGCAATCGGGTCCGCGCTCGGCGAGAGCGCGCCGAGTTCGGTTGCGGGAGCACCCCTTCCGCAAGAGAGCACGGCCAACCCCGCGGTGGCGGGCAGCGCCTCGTGCAGAGCGGGGGCGGAAACGCGGCCGTGTTCGATGGTGAGGTCGGGCCAGCGCAGCCCAGGCGCTCGCTCCAGGCCGAGGAGGAGGTCGAGGCCGCCACCGTAGGGAGCGCAGTCGACCAGCAGGGTGCGGTCGCGGAAACGGCCTGCGGCCGTGAGGGCTACGGCGGCGGCCAGCACGGAGGCGCCGGATCCCGCGCCCGCGCCGGCCACCGCGAGGACCGCGCCGTCGCCGGGGCGCCGGCGGTCATGGGCGGCGAAGGCGGCGATCAGGGCGTCGGCTGCGGCGGGCAGGGGCAGCACCTGTTCGGCACCGGCCGCGGTGGCGGCCTGCCAATCGAGCAAACCCGGCTCGCCGTCGGTCACCAGGAGAATCCCCGGGCGGCGGGGGTGGGCGGCGGACGCACAGCTATGTGCGGCAGCGGTATCGACGATGATCACGGACGCATTGGTCCAGGCGTGGCGGCCCGGCGGCGGCACGCGCTCGTCGAGCGGGCGGTCGGCCGCGGCGGCGATGCGGCGAATCTCGTCACGCAGGCGGGGATCGGCGACCAGCGACAGGGCCGGTGGGGTGGCGGCATCGGAGTTCATGCAGGTCAGCGTCGCCCGATCGGAGCAGCGGCGAAAGCGCCTCCACGGCGAGTGTGGATAACACGCGGCCTGTGCAGAACTCTGGGAGCGGGAACGGATCCGGAACTGTCCGTAAATAGAGGACGGCCCCAGCCGGGGGGGGAGGAGGCTGGGGCCGTCGGGTTCAGCCCCGGGGGGTCGGGCTGAACGCGCCTGGACCATGTCCAGGTATCTGCGATACTACACCCAAGCCCCGACCGGATTGCAAGTCCGCCCGGCGAGTCTTTTTGCCGCCCCGACGGCTCGGCTTCCCCCTGGCTAACCCGGATGAACCGGGTCTCGCGGTGACCCTCGCCACGCCTGCGGCGGAGGCGAATGAAATGGCGCGACGCAGAACCATATCCTGGACGACGTGACAGCCGAACGCGGACGAGTCGCCGCCTTCTTCGATCTCGACAAGACGGTGATCGCCAGGTCGAGCGCCTTCGTGTTCAGCAAGCCGTTCCTGGACCAGGGACTGCTCAGCCGGCGGGCCGTGCTGGAGAGCAGCTACGCCCACTTCCTGTTCCTGCTGTCCGGCGCCGATCACGATCAGATGGAGCGCATGCGCGAGCATCTGACCAAGATGTGCGCGGGCTGGGACGTGGACCAGGTGCGCTCGATCGTCGCCGAGACCCTGCACGACATCGTGGACCCGCTGATCTACGCCGAGGCCGCGGATCTCATTGCGGACCACCGGATCCGAGGCCACGACGTGGTGATCGTCTCGGCCTCCGGCGAGGAGATGGTGGCCCCGATCGCCGCGGCGCTCGGGGCGGACCACTTCGCCGCCACCCGCATGGTCATCAAAAACGGAAGGTACGCGGGCGAAGTCGAGTTCTACTGCTACGGCCCGGGCAAGGTCGAGGCCATCGAAAAGCTTGCGGCACAATACGATTACGACCTGTCGCGCTGTTACGCCTACTCCGACTCGGTCACCGATCTGCCCATGCTCGAGGTGGTGGGCCACCCCACGGCGGTGAATCCGGATCGGGGCCTGCGGCGCGAGGCCACCACCCGTGGCTGGCCGATTCTCGCCTTCTCCAATCCGGTGTCGCTGTGGGCGCGGATCCCGGCTCCGACCACCACCACGGTGGCCGCGACCGCCGCGGTCGGGCTCAGCGCGCTGGCGGCCGGAGCGCTCACCTACCGGCTGCTGCGGCGCCGCCGCTGACGCCGACCGCCAGAATCGCCCGGATGAAAAATGGCGGGACACGCCGAGTTTTTGAAAGTTTCCGCAGGTCTTGATGTGATGGCGGTCACGGGGTAACAATGGAGGCACGGAAGGACGGAAGGCCAAGATCGGATCGGAAGAGAAGATTCGACCTCCCATCCCACCCTTCCCAGCACGGACACCAGGCACCCACGCGGAGCACGCCGCGACAAGGGCAACAGTAGTTGTGGGCCTGCGTTATCCAGGATATCGACGGCAAGGGCCCCGCAATCAATGCGGGGATGAACCGCTGGATCCTGGAGAGCTCGCCGAGGCCGAAGAAAACACAACCAGAAAAGCACGCTTGGTAACCGGGTAGTCCGTGCTAGCGGGCGGTGAGGTCGCAATTCGCGACAACGCCGCCCGCTTTGACGTGTATGGACCCCGGAACCCCTTGGCGTACAGGCAGTTTCGCGATCAGGGGGCTTACCCCGAGGCGGCATCCGCAATCGAGCGGGCCTCGCGGGCGCCGTCTTCCAGGGCGCCACAGGTGAAGATCACCCAGCCGCCGACGCCTTCCGCGGTTCCCATGCCGAAGGCGGCCGCGGCGTCGAGGTAGGCCTGGCGGCGGCGGAGCCAGAAGACTTCGGGGACGCCGAGGCTGTGCGGGTCCAGGCCACTGGACACGGCGACCAAGCGGGAGGCGGCCCGGGCGACGATGCCGTCGGCGGTGCCGAAGGGCCGCAGGGAGAGCAGTTCGCCGTGAACGACTGCCGCGATCACCGGGGCGGGGGCCTTCGTACCGGTAATGGTCTGGACCAGTAGGTCCAGGCGTTCGGCGACGCCGGGAACATTGCGGGGGCGGCCCAGCTGCTCTTCGTCGTCGACCATGTCGGCGGCGGCGAGCAGGTGCAGGCGGGCGAGAGCCTGGAGCGGGGCGCGCTGCCAGACGCCGACCAGGTTGGTGAGGGCCTCGGCGTCGAGGGCCTGGCCGACGCGCAGCGAGCCGGCCAGGATCGGGTCGTCGACGCGGCCGTCGGCGGGGAGGTCGATGGTGCCGCCGTCGATGGCGGCGGAGGAGCGGGCCGCGCGGACGGCGGCCTCGGCGGCGGTGGTGGGCCAGCCGCGGCGGTTCGCCCGGTGGCGATGCACCTCGGCGAGGGCGTCACGGGCCTTGTCGGCGGCATCGCGCACGCCGGGCAGGTCGACGAGGGGCTGCAGCGGGTCGGTCACGAGGTACGAGGCTACTGCCGGGTATCGGATTGCCCGCCGACACCCGGTCGGTCATCCCGCGAGCAGGTCGCGCCCGGGGATGGCGTCGAGGAGGCGGCGGGTGTATTCGGACTGCGGATTCTCGAACACCTCGGTGGTGGATGCGGCCTCGACCACCCTGCCCTGCTGCATGACCAGCACGTCGTCCGCGATCTGGCGGACCACGGCCAGGTCGTGGGTGATGAACAGGTAGGTGAGGCCGAGATCGGCCTGTAGCTCGTTGAGCAGCTGCAGGATCTGGGCCTGCACCAGCACGTCGAGGGCCGAGACGGCCTCGTCGCAGACCACCAGCTCCGGGGAGAGCGCCAGGGCCCGGGCGATGGCCACGCGCTGGCGCTGGCCGCCGGAGAGCTCGTTGGGGTAGCGGCGCATGACCGAGGCCGGGAGCGAAACCTTGTCGAGCAGATCGCGCACGGTGGCCTCGCGCTCGGCCGGCGTGCCGAGGCGATGGGTGCGCAGCGGCTCCTCGATGGTCCGGTAGATGGAGTACATCGGGTCGAGGGACCCGTACGGGTCCTGGAACACGGGTTGCACGCGGCGGCGGAAAGCGAAGGCCGCCTTGGCATCCAGGGTCGCCACCTCGCGACCGTCGAAGGTGACGCGACCGGCGGTGGGCGGCAACAGGCCCAGCACCATCTGTGCCACCGTGGATTTGCCCGAACCGGATTCGCCGACGATCGCGGTGGTGGTGCCGCGCCGCAGGGTGAACGAGACATCGTCCACCGCAACGAGTTCGGAGGATCGCCACGGCGCGTTGCCGCGAATGCGGAACACCCGCGTCAGGTGGTCCGCGACGAGCAGATCGTCGGGGGCACTGGCGAATTCGGCGTCGGTCTCGGCCAGCTGCCCGGCGACCTGCACGGCTTGCTCCCGCACCTCGGCCCGCTTGCGCACCGAGGACAGCCGCTGCGAGGCCAGCGAGGGCGCGGAGTTCACCAGCTTCTTGGTGTACAGGTGCTGGGGTTCGCGCAGGATCTGCAGGGCCGGACCGGATTCCACCACGCGGCCGCGGTACATGACGACCAGGTGTTCGGCCCGTTCGGCGGCCAGGCCCAGGTCGTGGGTGATGAGCAGGACCGCGGTGCCGAGTTCGGTGGTCAGGCCGTCGAGGTGGTCGAGGATCTGGCGCTGCACGGTGACGTCGAGCGCCGAGGTGGGTTCGTCGGCGATGAGCAGTTTCGGCCGGCAGGACAGGCCGATGGCGATGAGTGCGCGCTGGCGCATGCCGCCGGAGAATTCGTGGGGGTACTGGTTGACGCGGCGTTCGGCATCGGGCATGCCGGCCTCGGCGAGCAGTTCGACGGCCCGCTGCCGGGCGGCCCGGCCCTTGGCAACGCCGTTGGCCTCCAGGGTTTCCCGGATCTGGAATCCGACCTTCCACACCGGGTTCAGGTTGGACATGGGGTCCTGCGGCACGAACCCGATACCTCGCCCGCGCACTCCGACGATCTCGCGGCCGGTGGCCTTCGACAGGTCCTTGCCGTCGAAGAGCACCGAGCCGGAGGTGATCCGGCCGGTGCCGGGCAGCAGGTCGATGATGGCGTGCGCGGTGGTCGATTTGCCGGATCCGGATTCGCCGACGATGGCGACCGTCTGCCCCGGATACACGGTCAGGCTCACCCCGCGCACCGCCGGGATCTCGCGCCGGTCGGCGGTGAAGGCCACGTTCAGATCGCGGACCTCGAGCAGTGGTTCGGTCATGGCGCTCACCTCTTGCGGGCCTTGGGGTCGAAGGCGTCGCGCACGGCGTCGCCGAGCATGATGAAGCTGAGCACGGTCAGCGCGAGCGCGGTGGCCGGGTAGAACAGGATGGCCGAGGTGCGAATCTCCTTCTGGTCCACGGCGATATCCGATCCCCACGACACGGTCTGCCGGGTGAGCCCGACGCCCAGATACGACAGCGTCGCCTCCGTGACGATGAAGACGCCCAGCGCGATGGTGCTCACCACGATGAGCGGCCCGGCCGAGTTGGGCAGCACGTGCCGCACCAGCGTCCGGAATCGCGAGACGCCCAGGGCCTTTGCCGCCGTGACGTACTCGCTGTTCTTCGACTCGATCACCGCGCCGCGCACGATGCGCGCGGCCTGCGGCCAGCTGAACGAGGCCAGCGTGAGCATGACCGTCCACACCGTGCGCGAGGCGAGCAGCTGCATGAGCACGATGGAGGCCAGCATCAGCGGCAGCGCGTAGAACACCTCCGAGATGCGCGATACCACCGAATCCAGCAGCCCGCCGTAGTATCCGGCGATCGCACCCAGGGTGCCGCCGATGAGCACGTACATCAGCGTCGCGCCGACACCGGTCACCACCGAGGCGCGGGCGCCGTAGATGGTGCGGGTGTAGATGTCGCAGCCCTGCTTGTCGAAACCGAACCAGTGTGCCCCGGACGGCTTCTGCATGCTGAAATCGCCGTTGCAGTAACGCGGATCCTGGCCGGTGAACAGCTGCGGCCACACGGCGACCAGCACCACCAGCACGATCAGCACCGCCGCCGCGAGGAATATGGGATTGCGCCGTAGCTGCCGCCAGGCGTCCCGCCACACGCTGGTGGGGGCGGCGGTCTCGTCCAGGGTGTCGGTGGCCAGGACCTGGACCTCGTCCGGTGGCGCCACGAAATGCTCCTGGCCACGGCGCATTTCGCGGACCGCGGGTTGCCGGCTGTCGCGGGCCTCGGGTTCAGGCATAGCGGATCCTCGGGTCGAGGGCGGCGTAGAGCAGGTCGACGATCAGGTTGGACAGCAACAGGATCACGATCAGCACCGTCACGAAGGCGACCACCGTGGGCGGTTCCCCGCGCGTAATGGCCTGGTAGAGCGTGCCGCCGACGCCCGGGATATTGAAGATGCCCTCGGTGACCACCGCGCCGCCGAGCAGGAAGCCCAGATCGGTGCCGAGGAAGGTGACAACCGGGATCATCGAGTTGCGCAGGATGTGCACCACGATCACCCGCCTGCGGCTCAGTCCCTTGGCGGTAGCGGTGCGCACGAAGTCGGCGGTCATGTTCTCCGCCACCGCGTTCCGAGTCAGCCGCAACACGTAGGCGAACGACAGCGACGCGAGCACGAACGCCGGTACCAGCAGATCCGTGAAGCTCGCCTTCGCCCCGACGGTCACCGGCGCGATGCCCCACTTCACGCCGAGCAGGAACTGCGCGAGGAAGCCCACCACGAAGATCGGCACCGCGATGATCACCAGGCTGAGCACCAGCATGGTGGAGTCGAAGAGCTTGCCCTTGCGCAGACCCGCGATCAGCCCGAACGTCACGCCGAAGACCGCCTCGATGCAGACCGCCATGACGGAGAGCCGGAAGGTGATCGGGAACGCGCGGGCGAGTTCCTCGCGCACCGGCCGCCCCGAGAAGGACGTCCCGAAGTCCAGCGTGACAATGCCTTTCAGGTACTCCAGGTATTGGATGAAGAACGGCTGATCCAGGTGGTAGCGAGCGCGCAGGGACGCCTCCACCGCCGGGGTCATCTGCCGGTCCCCGGCGAGCGCCTGGATGGGGTCGCCGGGGATCAGGAAGACCATCGCGTAGATGAGCAGCGTCGCCCCGAAGAAGACCGGGATCATCTGGAGCAGCCGCCGCACGACGTACCACACCATGCCGGGCTACTTCTCGATGTTCTCGAAGTCGAACAGCCCCGACCAGGAGACGGGCGCCTGCTTCACCTTGTCCGAGCGCCCGGCCGCGACGTTGTAGTCGAAGATCGGGATATCGGCCATGTCCCGGAACAGCACGGTCTGCGCCTGCGCGATGCCGTCATACGCCTGTTCGGGTGTGGCGGCGGCGAGGGCGCTGTTGAGCAACCGGTCGAATTCCGGGCTCTTGTAGTGCACGTCATTGGTTTCCGAGGTGCTCAGGAACAGCGCGGTCAGGTATTCGAACATGGACGGGTAGTCGCCCTGCCAGCCGTAGCGGAACGCCTTGCCCACGTTCTCGTGCACGATCTCGTCGCGAATGTTCTTGAACGTCGGGTAGGGCGCGCCGACCGCGTCGATGCCGAGGGTGTTCTTGATGCTGTTCGCGGTGGCCTCGATCCAGGCCTGATGACCGCCGTCGGAGTTGTAGGCGATCTGGAAGGTGCCCGACCACGGCGAGATGGCGTTGGCCTGCGCCCACAGCTTCTTGGCCTCGTCCGGATTGAACTTGAGCACTTCGGAACCCGGCAGGCCGGCGCGGAAACCGGGCAGGGTGAAGGCGGTGAAGTCCTGGCAGGGGACGCGGGTGTTGTGGAAGATGTTGGCGGCGATCTGTTCCCGGTTGATGGCCATCGAAATCGCCTTGCGCCGCAACACTCCCTCTGGTCCGGCGAAGTGGGCGACATTGGGCTGGATGCCGATGTGCTGGCTGTAGGCGATGGGCTTGTGGATGGCCCGGTCGCCCAGGTCCTTCTCGTAGGTGGCCAGCGCGGTATCCGGGATCACGTCCAGGCCGTCCAGATTGCCCTGGAGCAGGTCGGCGTACGCGGTGTCCATGTTCGCGTACATCTTGAAGCGCAGGCCCTTGTTCCTGGCGGGCCGCCCGCCCTTGTAGTCCGGATTGGGCACCACGTCGATCTGCACATTGTGCTGCCAGGCACCGGCACCGGCGAACTTGTAGGGGCCGTTGCCGATCGGGTTCTCGCCGAAGGCCTTCATGTCCTTGTAGGCCACGGCGGGCAGCGGATAGAACGGCGCGAAGCCGAGTTCCAGCTCGAAGTCGATGGACGGCTGTTCGAGGTCGACGGTGAAGGTGTGGTCGTCGACCACCTTCAGGCCCGACATGGTCTGCGCCTTGGGCGGATTCGCCGCGACGTCGCCGTAGCCGACGATGGGGGTGAAGACCCAGTTCTGCAGTTGCGCGTTGGTGCCCAGGGCGCCGTAATTCCACGCGTCCACAAAGGATTTCGAGGTCACCGCGGTGCCGTCGGTGAACGTCCAGTCCGGCTTGATGGTGATGGTGTAGTGCTGGCGGTCCGGCGTGACGATGGACTGCGCCATCTCGTCGTGCGGAGTGCCGTTGGCGTCGTAGTACTTCAGCCCCGCCCACAGCCGGTCGACCACGCGGCCGCCCATGTTCTCGTTGGTATTGGTGGGCACCAACGGATTCTGTGGTTCGGCGCCGTTCACGGTGACGTAGTCGGAATTGTTGTCCTCACCGGAGGAGCATGCGGTCAGGCTGAGGCTTGTGGCCAGTGCCGCCACGGCGAGCGCGGTGATCGTCTTGATTCGCAACGCGTTTCTCCCATCCCAGGAAACGGTCGGCCTCGGGTGAATCGGACATTAACGATCGCGGTCGATGTTGTCAGCGGATCGAAACGGGAATGTCCGGCTTGTTAGCAATCCGGCAACATGGGGCATCCGAATGCGAGACCCTACGTGACACAGTGCACAGCAGCGGGGACCTCGCGTTCACGGTTCGGTCATGCCGCCGATGGGAGCCTCGTCACGACCGCCCACCGATCGAGACGGCGAAACACGACGCAGGTCACAGTCGGTTAGGGTCGAACGTGGCCGCCGTCACCCCCACGCGGCCTGCATGCGAGAGAAGAAGAGACGAGATGACCGAAACCACCGCCGACCACCTGGATGCCTATCCGCCCAGCGCTGAGTTCGCGGCCGCCGCC